>JAJIZT010000011.1 GCA_029948415.1 Cenarchaeum symbiont of Oopsacas minuta | reverse complement strand
ATCAAACCCGAACTAGTGGGAAGAACACGCCTGATGAAGGTAGGAAAACATGCTGGAATGCATGGCATGCTTGCAATGCTATCCGAATTTAATATACATCCAAATGATAAAGTGTCTGCAAAGATACTCCAGCAAGTAAAACATACATCTGACCAAGGCAAAAAAATAACTGATGTGGAATTAGCTTCAATAGCAACAAAATACATGGGATTGGAATCTTCACGAAAAACTGTAAGACTTGTAGATCTTTCAGTATCGACTGGACTTGACACAACGCCAAATGCCACTGTAACATTGAGCGTTGGTGGCTCAGAGCATACTTGCACAGCTCAAGGGGTGGGACCTGTAGATGCTGCCCTTGGTGCCATACAAAAGATAACCGATGAGACCTCTAGAATGCGAATAAAAAAATACAATCTAGACTCGATATCTGGTGGTTCTAATGCCTTGTGCGAGGTTACAGTTGAAGTTGAATATGCATCATCACATACTGTATCTGCAAGACACGTGGGAAAAGATATTGTTACCACAAGTGTAGAGGCAGTACTTGATGCCATAAACTTGGTAATGCTCAAAAGCACAGGGGGTAACTGAATGTACGATATATCGATGATAACTGGTGATGGAATAGGGCCAGAACTTGCCGAATCTGCATCTGCAGTAATCAAAGCACTAGATGAAAAGCTGGGCGTGAAACTTGTTACATCAAAACTTGTAGCAGGAGATGCTGCCTTGAAAGATATGGGAAATGCACTACCAAAAGAAACACTAGATGCTATAAAAAACTCAGATGCATGCCTCAAGGCACCCGTAGGCGAGAGTGCTGCAGCCGTCATAGTCGTACTACGTCGCAAGCTGGACTTGTATGCGAATATTCGCCCAGCAAAATCGTATCCAGGAACAACTGCATTGCGCAATGATGTTGATCTAGTAGTAGTACGGGAAAATACAGAGGATCTCTACTCTGGACACGAAATAGATATGGGTGATTCAGCAATCGCATTACGCATAATCTCAAAAAAAGCCTCTTTGCGTATAGCTAAACACGCATTTGATACTGCACTTTGGCGTGAGAGAAAAA
>JAJIZT010000010.1 GCA_029948415.1 Cenarchaeum symbiont of Oopsacas minuta | reverse complement strand
AAAAAAATATTCGTGTAAAAGGATTTGATGCAATGGGCAGGATGCTCCGATGGCATCGTGATGATTTACAAGGATTCTTGAAAATATATCGCAAACGTAGTAATGTAGAATCTACGTTTTCATCTATGAAAAGAAGACTATCTGGTACCTTGAGTGCACGCAAGCTTGATACACAGAAAATTGAATTGGGCTTTTTCGTCTTGTGTCATAATCTTCACGTATTGGCAACGATCTAACTCTGGTAACGGATATTGGATTCGTCTCTCTAGCCTTGGCTATACTCAAAAATCTAGATTTGTGTATTTTGATGGTTTGAGTGATTTTGATATCGTTAATTTAGATGTGATTGCAGGTAAATGTGTTGGAATTATTGGTAAATTCTCGTATTCATGGACAGAGCCGTTAATGTAAAAATAATTTTATATGACTTTGTATAATTGATCAAATAGGCAATTTACGAATAAAAAGATCTATTAAAGTCGTAAAAATGCTATTTCAAATATTCTTCCATTAGATCTACTAAAGAATCTACAGCAATATCATTGTTAATATTTTTCATTACATATTCTCTACCATTATCAGCAATTTCTTTCCATTTAGGGTTATCCACGTCTGACAAATATTCCATAAATTTTTTCTTGTAATTTTTATTATTTATATAAACTGAATTTTCTCCGTCTTTAAATCCAAGAAAATCCGCCATATTTTGTTTCGTCATTTCCATAAATGTGAGACAACCTGCTGCAGGTATCTCCCAATATTTGATCGTCGGTAGAGGAGTTGATGCAGCAATAGAAGCTCTAAATTTAAACAATGTTTTTGGATAAGTATCAGCTAACAATTTATATCCATTATCTATCATTGTATTGTGAAATACATACGGAAGCAATCTACATTTTGAACGTAAATTATAAAAATACCAGCCAGAGTATAACGATTTGAATACTTTGTTAACTAGTCTTGCAGTTAATGTCGGTCTACCGGTTAACCCCGTAAGAAGAATTTTTTCTTTAAATCGATGTTCAAATGGTGTAGGATTTACATATTCATTTGGTTCTACGCCTACAAGTATTGTTTTATAATTACATTTTTTTGGATAATATTCATAAAACTTGTTTGGATGTACGATACCAAAACAACAATCTATATTCCATTTTTCCTGATATTGGAATCTTTTTAATTTTTCGGCAGAATGTGGATCACCAATTCTACATATAACTGGCAATGTGCATTCCTTAATTCCAATCAAATTTGGTGTTCCCTCAAGACCGTCTGAAGACAACAAAATTATATCAAAATTACTTACTTTTGATACATCAAAAATATCTTTACATGGAAAATACGATACAATAATTCTTTTATTTCTTTTTAAAGCATACATGAAAAAATAATGTAATGATTTATCAAAATATTCCCCCGTTAGAAATTTATAGTTTGATTTATAAATAAATGCCACTTTAATTTTTTTATCCATATAAATATTTTATGTTTTAATTATATAAATTTACGGCTCTACAAATAAAACCAAAAATCTGCCATAAAACTTTTAGATCATGGTTTCATACGATCGAAAAAGCTTTTGATCAGTAGATTTAATGAAATTATTCAAGTACAGACAAAGAAGAGAATTAAACAGATCACAAAAGATGTTAATCACATTATCTATGAAAACAAAAAGTAAAGCCATAGAACACAAATCCGTTATGACAACCTGGCTGACTACATCGGAATGGCAACCTGCCTTGTCTTTAAGACAATACATCAGCTGTCATTTGATGAGCTTGTAGAAAGACTCACCAAAATTACTAGAATCTTTTTACGTATCTTCAAGATCTGCATTACATGCATCTTTTTGTATAATTCGAGAAGATTTTATCATATGGATATATTGGTAGACAGGGTATGAAAGGTACTCTGGAGATTCTACTAGAGTTGCAATAAACGGTCAACATACATGGATGGATACAAAAAGGTACGAGGTTACCTACTCTAATTTTGTGTGTAAATGTATCTATGTGCATTGTTTTTAAGTATTCCGTGCTTTTTTGCGTATTATTGTATAGCGTTCGCTATGTGTGGTTTTCCCATTAAAAGTGAGAGAGACATATATCTATTCGGGACATTATTCCCACAATCATCTTCGTCCACTTGTTAGAGCTTACCGCAGTTATAACATCGATTGCATTATCTCCATACATTTATTCGCGGCTGTACATCTAACTGTAATTTTGTTCAAAATCTCTCCCATCTTTTAGCAACCAGTAAATGACTTTTAGCATCTTTGCTGTAGCTACCACTGCGGCTTTGGAATTGCCTCTCTTTTTTGCAAGTCTTTTGTAAAATATTATTTTTTGGTGCATACATCACGTGAGAGCGGATTGATTCTACTAAAACCCATCGTAGCATGGTCACATAACATAGTAGGATGATGCACCACGTCTGCAGAGTTGCGAACCGATGGAACAAGTACTGCATATGATTTGAGTTTTTCAGGATCTGAAAATCTTTCAATCTCTGATGCAATCGTCAAAGCTGTAAAATCGGCAATTCCAGGAACGTCTTGAGTATCTCTACTTGTGTGCACATTCTTGTAGATCAACATGTTGGCATCTGCTATTTTCTGATCGTAAAGGTAAATAGATGCAAGGCTCTGTCCATGAATACGAGAATTCATCAATAATTCCAACACATTTACCTGCAATCCCATCCAAATTAACGATATCAAAATCACTCAAACCATCAAAATGCACAAATCTAGATTTTTGAGTATAGCCAAGGCTAGAGAGACGAATCCAACATCTGTTGCATCAGAGTTAGTTCGTTGCCAATACGTGAAGATTATGACACAAGACAAAAAAGCCCAATTCAATTTTCTGTGTATCAAGCTTGCGTGCACTCAAGGTACCAGATAGTCTTCTTTTCATAGATGAAAACGTAGATTCTACATTACTACGTTTGCGATATATTTTCAAGAATCCTTGTAAATCATCACGATGCCATCGGAGCATTCTGCCCATTGCTTCAAATTTTTTTACACTTCTATTTTTTT
>JAJIZT010000009.1:5516-12159 GCA_029948415.1 Cenarchaeum symbiont of Oopsacas minuta | reverse complement strand
ATAGACGCCATGAAAGAAAATGGAATATCTAGTCCCTTGGTAGAATGTAAATTTCTCAAAGATGATGTGCGTAGAGAAGCAAAAGAGTTGGGTATGATTGTATGGGATAGACCATCAAATTCGTGTCTTGCATCACGTGTTCCATGGGGTACAAAGGTTACTGCTGAACGACTTTGTAGAATAGAGCTTGCCGAGACGGTGGTTAAAAATTCCACTGGGGCACGACAGGTACGCGTGCGTGACATCGGAGGAGCTGCTCGCATCGAGGTAGGAAAAAAAGACATTGACAGAATTTTAAACTCGGATGTTGTAAAGATGCTCGATAAACCCTTGAGACTAATTGGATTCACATCGGTTACTATAGATACATGCGGATATGTACCCGGAGGAGCAAACGTGGTGACAGATTGATCTATCTAGATAACGCTGCATCCACTATGATACGAGAAGAAGTTTTAAAAGAGATGAGTCAAGTTTTGCGTAAACAATATGGTAATCCTTCTTCCATCCATATGTATGGACGCGCTGCAGAGAAGATAGTAAGTATGGCACGTAGACACGTGGCCACTCTGATCTGCGCCAAGCCCTATGAGATTTTATTTACATCTGGGGGGACAGAGTCAAATAATACTGCAATACGATGCTCCATACAAGATGAGCATGCACACATTATAACCACATCAATAGAACATGATGCAGTATTAGAACCATGTCATATGCTTGAAAGATCAGGTTACAATGTAACATATGTTGCACCAGAAAAATCTGGCATTGTAAATGTACAAGACATCATAAATGCAATGACGGAAAAAACTCGTCTTGTATCCATCATGCTAGCAAACAACGAGGTAGGAACCATACAGCCCATACAGCAGATATCAAAAGAATGTAAAAAAAGAAACATACTGCTGCACACTGACGCAGTTCAAGCTGTTGGAAAAATTCCCATAAATGTGACAGATCTTGGAGTAGATTTACTCTCAATGTCCTCACATAAGATAAATGGACCAAAGGGTGTTGGGGCATTATATGTAAGGCATGGCATAAAACTTGATCCTATGATCTTGGGCGGGGGACAGGAGAAAGGACTACGTTCTGGTACTGAAAATGTATCTAGTATAGCAGGATTTGGTGTTGCGTGTAAGATGACATATGAAAATCTAGAGAGAGAGACTAGTCATATAATGTATCTGAGAGAGAGGCTCGTTGAAAAGATATGCTCCGAGATATCATATACTTTGTATAACGGAGATGCAAAAAAACGCACATGTAACAACGCACATTTTACATTCCTGGGCATAAATGGCGAGGATCTGATCATAAAACTAGATGAATACGGCATAGCTGCATCAACTGGTTCTGCATGCTCTGTTAGAATACAAAAAGCATCTCATGTACTCTTGGCAATGGGATTTTCGTATGAACAGATAACTGGATCACTAAGACTCAGTCTTGGCATATTCAATACCAAAGAAGAAGTCGATAGAACAGTAGACGTGCTCAAAAAAGCTATTACAGAGCTTCGTGCAGTATCACCATTAAAATCAAAATACAATTTTTAATCTTGATGGGTAAAAACTAACCAATACTATAACTGAAATTGCTACGACAAATACTAGTATCATCATTGTTCCAAACTCTGGTATGGCATGTGTGCCAATTATACGAATTTCAGAATTATTGTCAGAAAATCCAACGGTGATCTTTCTATTTGCGCTATCGGTATTGCTTTCTGTATGGCCAACTTCGATATTGTCAACTAGAACTATAAAATCTATCTTGTTGCCATTCGAGTCTAGTGCGTCGATAAACTCTTTTGGAATGTTCATAGTTATCTCACCTGCCTCTTGAGCCGTTATTGAAAGTACAAGTGAGAGTCCGTGTGTGTCGACCAAAATTTCATCTACAGAACCTCCGTGTATTGTATAACCAACATCAAACGTTCCAGAGTTACCAGCATCTACATCATAATTGGATGTAATGGCTTGCCGTATCTCTGTCTTGAGAAATTGAAAGTTTGTATAGTCGCTTTCTTCACCGTATTTTGCTTCTATTCTATACTCGCCAGTACTTACCCACTGTGGTCCAAACGCAATCATCGTATGAGCAAAGCTACCATCAAGTGCAACATCTATTTGTGCAATATCTACAACCGTGTCACTTGATGAATAGACTCTAATTGTAACTGGAGTGTCCATAATTATCTTAGAGATGCTACCGCCTATTACCAACACATCTCCCTCATAATATGTCAAAGATGGAGTGTATATATCCAATTGCTTTGTATTTGCTTGGCCGTATGCAAAAGATGTGGAGACCATTATTACAAAGACCAAAAATACAATGATCCAATGTCGCATATAAAAAATTAAACTTTATTCTATATACCCTTTTCTGTAATATGACTTTGTTTCATAACCCTGCCTAGAATACTTAGACTACCGAAAGACAAAAAGATCAGTAATAACTCATCACAGTTATTGACATACATCAAAGACAGAAAATACATCAAGGCAAACAGTTGGTTCTAGATTCAAACCATGATGAATTGTGGGCAGAGATTAAAAACATGAACAAAAACAAAAATGGCAAACCTTTCACATGCCCACAATCTTGGATACAGACAAATGGATGGCCTATTAACAAAATCAATACAAGAATATAGGTTTTGTTCAACTATGGCGCAGAATCTCTGTCATTAATGTAGCAGTAAACGCAGATGATAAAAAAATCATAGCAATGACAATCACTGATGAACACGCTGGAGAGCTCTCACAATTTCCAAAACTATTACAAAAAGTCATAGATGCACGTAACAAACAAATTCGTTTAAAACAAAATAAAAAACCTGGAACAGGCATAACTGCATTTGGAGATGGAATTTATGCTACAAAACAAAATGTAAACTGTTGCATCAAAAATGGTGTAAAACCAGTTTTTAAAGTAAAGATAAACTCATCAGGTAGATCTTATGGGTGTATGGCTCGAAAGAAATTAGTAGATGCACAGCTTGGTGGTGGCCACAAATATATTTCAAAGCTTGATCGTAATCAAAGATTAGAAAATCAAAAAAAATGGTTAAAGGATAATAATTATGGCAAAAGACAGGGCAGCTGAGATTGCATTCTCTACACTCAAACGCGTCTATGGTGAATGCAGTAATGGCAAAAAACTGGACAAATATACATCAAGAGATCGCATTATACATACAACAAAATCATAGATATGGAGAATGATGTGAGGTAAAGACATGGTATGAGGTAAAAGTGTAGCGCAGTATATGTGAAATGTCATGTACAAAAATTAGTAATGAAACAAAGTCTGTAATATGTAGGATTAAAGACGCAACTCCCCATTTAGAACCTATTTGTTAATCATCTAGATGAAAAGGCTCATTTTCAAGTCTATGGGATAGAATGTGCATGCGGTATTTATCATCGAATGTCAAATAAAAAACAAAAAATATAGTTTAGATTTTTGGTTGTATTCCAAGTCTAGTTTTTGCAGTTACCGCTAGCACTGAAGTTATGGCAATGGCCAAAATAATTGCAGATATGGCTCCAAATTCTGGTATGACCTGTGTACCATATACTTCTATAATCTCCGTGCCAGCAGGATATGTTACCACGACTGTGTTTGAATCAATCTCTACATCGTCCCATTGTTGATAATCAACGAGCACCGTATGTGTGCCTAGTAAAACACCGTCTAGTTTAGATAATTCAAGTGATCCACTGCCATCTGTTGTATCTAGATACAGCGTTATTGATTTATCATCATGTGATGTTTTAACTAGTTTACCACTAGTAAGCGTGTATGCAATACACTTGTCAGATATGGCAATATCCATGCCCGAACACTCTGCAACAGGAATCTCCGATGATGGCATTACACCATCGATCAAGTTTACTATGACCCAATTATTGATCTCACTAGGACCATATTGAACGTGTATTGTATATTTTCCATCATATTTCCAATTATCACCCATTGTGTTTAACGTAAATTCAAATGTCCCATCACTATTGACGTTTTCTTGACCAACAGTCACAATAGATTCAATCGGATTTATAATTTTGTATGTAACTGGAGTACCAACTCTAATCGAGTTTACGCTTCCAGTAACAGATATCACAGATTTATGATCATATGTATCACTGTCAGTATATACGACAATTGGTAATTCATTAATTCCGTATGCAGGAGAGACTAGAATTACAGCAAATATTGCATATGCTATATGTATATTCATCTTGATTTGTCGATGGTATAGCTATATTTATAGTTGATCTGAAATGTTTGTGTATAACTAGCGTTATGTGTACAGAAAATAAAAAGAAAAAATGTTACTAGAGTTTTTGCTGTATGCCTAGTTTAGAGCGCGATGTAATTGCAACTATGGAGACAATTGCCACTACAAATACAACTATAGCAGCAGACCCGAATTCAGGTACTATGACGCCATCTATAATGTCTATCAATATTTCATCTTTGTACTGTGTATTAGATCCTTGTTGTGCAGTTATAGTATACAATCCATCCTGTTTGCCGAGGTTACCACCTATTGCCATATTTATGGCAAACGTGCCGTCTGCAGATGGCGGTATCTGATCAATACCCACAACATTGCCGTTTGGAGATGTGGCAACGATGCTAATTGAATCTGACTTGTCTGTAGTTCCAGTAATCATTATCATAGTTGTACCTACTTGTGAGGCATTGATAAGAATCAGACCTTTTTCTTCCATCATGACTTCTGGCTCTGTGTGTTTGTCTTGGATACTTTTGCTCGTAGTGTATGTATTTTGAACGTCAAATATATCTACAACCATACCGCTAGCGACTGTGAACTTTGCACTAGCTGTTGCACTTTTACTTTGGAATGCTTTAACAGTGTATGATCCATCAACCAACTTGTTAATACCTAGTAAATCTCCAGTGTATTTTAAATCTGAATCTGGAGTAATCTGATCTGCACCGATAATTTTTTTACCATCTATACCTATGAATTGTATAGTTATATCAATTGATGATGATGTATCACCACTGTAAGTTATTTTATCTTCAGCAGATTCTAACATTATAGATATGCCTGATGTTGCCGCATATGCGGAACCAAAAGCAGTTCCAGTTACCATCATTGCAACCAAAACTGTCAACATTAAACCGTTTCTGTATGTATTCATATTGATACAAGTTAATTTAACTAGTATTTATAGATTCGAGTTATATTAGTAAAAAATAAAAGTCTTTTTGGATGTATATTTGCCAGAGTTTTTTGATCGATGCATTCAAGTAAACAATCAAAAATTCCACAGAAAAGAAAAAATCTAAACGTATTTGGCATGGTGCATCACATACAAGAAAAATATTGCAATAATCATGAAGAGTCACGGTGCATATGTTATGGATGCATATATAGACAAATTTTATGGTGTTGCAGTAACATGGATATCCAGTGTACAAGAGCGAGGAATGCATCAACGATGCCTATGCTCACGAGCTGCGTGCTGCTAAACACATGTCGATGAGACATGGTGGTGCATACAGAAAACTCTGAAGAAATGTGTATGCTGTTTGAGAATACCAAAAACTATGCCAATTGTGGTGCAAGAGTTCGACATGCGTTTGAATACGCATTTGATTGCATGTTGGATGGATATAGTAGCTTTGAAATGCCAGAAATGAAGAGGTTGATCAAACGGTTGGTAAATGCCACAGAAACTCTATTTGCATTTATTGAGCATAAAGACATTCCACCTACAAACAATGCTGCCGAGCGTGCATTACGGGATGTTGTGGTTCGCCGTAAGATAAGCTGTCAGATCAGAGGATTGGGATCTATGAAAAGAATGTCCAACTTTTTAACGTGCATTTTAACATGGAAGGCACACGGTAAGAACGTCTTTGAAGAGGTGTTACGTATTGTTTAATAGCTGACCTCATACGTTATAACGTCATATGTTTTTATATGCAAATATTTCATGGTGTTGCCACAACTGTATTTAGTATTTTTTATGGTATGGTTTACGGTACTAGTGTTTGCGTCATGTTCCTTTGTGGCCTAGACTTTTGCTTGATTTTTTTGGTTGGAGTAATTCGCCGTTTTCTCTTGCCTTGCGTTTTTCTTTCAGATATTCAAATGAGTGTGTAATGAGTTGTGGTTTTCGTAATATGCAAGCCGATTCTGAAAAAGTGTAATTTTTTTATTCTGTACACCAATCTGATGTGCCATTTTTGATATCGTTTCATTCGTCTTTTCTGTATAAACTCTCATGGGCTTTCAATTCATTGTATGTCGGACGTCTACTCATAGAATGGATTGGTTATCGATAATATACCCGATAGCATAAGTTTGTTCAATTTTCCATAACAAATCTACTTAGTTGCATAACCTGCCTAAATACCATATAGACAGAATTCAAACCTAAACAAATAGATCACACCATGATTATGGGTTATTGATGAAAATAACCCACATCAGGAATGATCCACGTTGAATACGATGGTATTGTTTACTGTACGGATTTTAGATGACATGTGTGCAATCAGGAGGTTCTGCATGCATGGCCGATAGCAAATACGTCAAATGGGGCACGCATCTAACCATTCAAAAATCCAAATCTTGGAAAAAACAAGTAAA
>JAJIZT010000009.1:0-3328 GCA_029948415.1 Cenarchaeum symbiont of Oopsacas minuta | reverse complement strand
GTATGGGATAGACCATCAAATTCGTGTCTTGCATCACGTGTTCCATGGGGTACAAAGGTTACTGCTGAACGACTTTGTAGAATAGAGCTTGCCGAGACGGTGGTTAAAAATTCCACTGGGGCACGACAGGTACGCGTGCGTGACATCGGAGGAGCTGCTCGCATCGAGGTAGGAAAAAAAGACATTGACAGAATTTTAAACTCGGATGTTGTAAAGATGCTCGATAAACCCTTGAGACTAATTGGATTCACATCGGTTACTATAGATACATGCGGATATGTACCTGGAGGAGCAAACGTGGTGACAGATTGATCTATCTAGATAACGCTGCATCCACTATGATACGAGAAGAAGTTTTAAAAGAGATGAGTCAAGTTTTGCGTAAACAATATGGTAATCCTTCTTCCATCCATATGTATGGACGCGCTGCAGAGAAGATAGTAAGTATGGCACGTAGACACGTGGCCACTCTGATCTGCGCCAAGCCCTATGAGATTTTATTTACATCTGGGGGGACAGAGTCAAATAATACTGCAATACGATGCTCCATACAAGATGAGCATGCACACATTATAACCACATCAATAGAACATGATGCAGTATTAGAACCATGTCATATGCTTGAAAGATCAGGTTACAATGTAACATATGTTGCACCAGAAAAATCTGGCATTGTAAATGTACAAGACATCATAAATGCAATGACGGAAAAAACTCGTCTTGTATCCATCATGCTAGCAAACAACGAGGTAGGAACCATACAGCCCATACAGCAGATATCAAAAGAATGTAAAAAAAGAAACATACTGCTGCACACTGACGCAGTTCAAGCTGTTGGAAAAATTCCCATAAATGTGACAGATCTTGGAGTAGATTTACTCTCAATGTCCTCACATAAGATAAATGGACCAAAGGGTGTTGGGGCATTATATGTAAGGCATGGCATAAAACTTGATCCTATGATCTTGGGCGGGGGACAGGAGAAAGGACTACGTTCTGGTACTGAAAATGTATCTAGTATAGCAGGATTTGGTGTTGCGTGTAAGATGACATATGAAAATCTAGAGAGAGAGACTAGTCATATAATGTATCTGAGAGAGAGGCTCGTTGAAAAGATATGCTCCGAGATATCATATACTTTGTATAACGGAGATGCAAAAAAACGCACATGTAACAACGCACATTTTACATTCCTGGGCATAAATGGCGAGGATCTGATCATAAAACTAGATGAATACGGCATAGCTGCATCAACTGGTTCTGCATGCTCTGTTAGAATACAAAAAGCATCTCATGTACTCTTGGCAATGGGATTTTCGTATGAACAGATAACTGGATCACTAAGACTCAGTCTTGGCATATTCAATACCAAAGAAGAAGTCGATAGAACAGTAGACGTGCTCAAAAAAGCTATTACAGAGCTTCGTGCAGTATCACCATTAAAATCAAAATACAATTTTTAATCTTGATGGGTAAAAACTAACCAATACTATAACTGAAATTGCTACGACAAATACTAGTATCATCATTGTTCCAAACTCTGGTATGGCATGTGTGCCAATTATACGAATTTCAGAATTATTGTCAGAAAATCCAACGGTGATCTTTCTATTTGCGCTATCGGTATTGCTTTCTGTATGGCCAACTTCGATATTGTCAACTAGAACTATAAAATCTATCTTGTTGCCATTCGAGTCTAGTGCGTCGATAAACTCTTTTGGAATGTTCATAGTTATCTCACCTGCCTCTTGAGCCGTTATTGAAAGTACAAGTGAGAGTCCGTGTGTGTCGACCAAAATTTCATCTACAGAACCTCCGTGTATTGTATAACCAACATCAAACGTTCCAGAGTTACCAGCATCTACATCATAATTGGATGTAATGGCTTGCCGTATCTCTGTCTTGAGAAATTGAAAGTTTGTATAGTCGCTTTCTTCACCGTATTTTGCTTCTATTCTATACTCGCCAGTACTTACCCACTGTGGTCCAAACGCAATCATCGTATGAGCAAAGCTACCATCAAGTGCAACATCTATTTGTGCAATATCTACAACCGTGTCACTTGATGAATAGACTCTAATTGTAACTGGAGTGTCCATAATTATCTTAGAGATGCTACCGCCTATTACCAACACATCTCCCTCATAATATGTCAAAGATGGAGTGTATATATCCAATTGCTTTGTATTTGCTTGGCCGTATGCAAAAGATGTGGAGACCATTATTACAAAGACCAAAAATACAATGATCCAATGTCGCATATAAAAAATTAAACTTTATTCTATATACCCTTTTCTGTAATATGACTTTGTTTCATAACCCTGCCTAGAATACTTAGACTACCGAAAGACAAAAAGATCAGTAATAACTCATCACAGTTATTGACATACATCAAAGACAGAAAATACATCAAGGCAAACAGTTAGTTTTAGATTCAAACCATGATGAATTGTGGGCAGAGATTAAAAACATGAACAAAAACAAAAATGGCAAACCTTTCACATGTTCACAATCTTTGATACAGTAGATGGTATTCCTAAGATCATTATTTGGTCTTGGATACAGACAAATGGATGGCCTATTAACAAAATCAATACAAGAATATAGGTTTTGTTCAACTATGACGCAGAATCTCTGTCATTAATGTAGGATATGATGAAGACATGGTGTATTTACATTTTCAAACTCATTAACAGGGAATGTGGAAAAAATAAACATAGCATTTGATGGCAGTGGGTTCAAAGGTGGAGAATGGAGACGCATAAAATGGAATATCCGTCTGGGATTTATCCGAATAACTCTGGCAGTAAACGCAGATGATAAAAAAATCATAGCAATGACAATACTTAGTTGCACAACTTTTGATCGCCTTAACTCATACCAGCAAAAATGTGTCACCAAAGTACAATAATCCAATGAAAACAAACAATACGGTATAAAATAAGAATAATAATCAGATAGATACGCGTTTTCTCATCAAGGTGTACTCAAACCCGCATCACAAAACATGTTGTAAACCCATACCTTTAATCGAAGCTCTTGCACAATGTGATCCCATTTTCTTGACATGACAGAATCCCCAAATACTCTCTTAAATGCAGAAAACACTACCTCAATTATCCAACGTTGACCATATCTGATGCGTTTTTTCCACTCTGCTTGGTTTTTTAACATTGCATCATTTGGAGTAAATGCAAGATGCTTTATTTCTTCCAAGCTGCTCACGAACCGCATCGTTACGTGCATAACGACCAGCATGAAGTGCAGAATTTGATCGAACCTTTATCGCAGGCTTAATGCCAAGCTTTTGGCAGCGGTTAAAATTGGC
>JAJIZT010000008.1 GCA_029948415.1 Cenarchaeum symbiont of Oopsacas minuta | reverse complement strand
TCACATCGTGCAAGAGCTTCGATTAAAGGTATGGGTCTACAACATGTTTTGTGATGCTGGTTTGAGTACACCTTGATGAGAAAACGCGTATCTATCTGACTATTATTCTTATTTTGTACTGCATTGTTTGTTTTCATTGGATTATTGTACTTTGGTGACATATTTTTGCTGGTATGAGTTAAGGCGATCAAAAGTTGTGCAACTAAGTATATGAAATTAAACTGACTTCGGATCATCGGTATAGCACATGGATATGCACAAGGTCTATTTTCTAATATTATTAAGATAAATCATCTTCAAGTACATAAGAAGGATTATCAATAATTAACGTAGATCCCAAAGAAATTGATAATTCAAATTTATCGGTTTCGTCAATTAACACTCCGCTATTTGAGGTATCATCTACTAATTGAGCCATATCTTAATTACACATCTTCAAAATTTAAGTATTTTCATGTACCCATTCCTGTTTGTAGATGGTTTGGTTGTAGTGGTCTTGAATAGTAGGTGAAACATTAGGACTCATTTGAACTGGTATAGATTGTTTGATTAATTTTAGACCAATCATGAATTTTGATTTTTTACCAAAACTCTCAATAAAACCAATAGGGGTTTCAAAATCAGATGCAGTTTTAGATATTAATTCAGAAGCAATGTCAAATGGAGAATGTAACTTCATTTCATCCACATAACTTTTATATAATTCCATGATTAAATTTTCTAATTTTTCATCTGGTTCTACTATTTTTAATCCTATGGATTTAGCTTCTTCTTTATTTATAATATATTGATGAGAAAATCTTTCTTCCATCAAAGTTGCAGTTATTTTTTTAATTTCATCTTCGTTATAGTTTGTACTCAATAAAGTAGTAGCAAGATGTTTCACTTGATTTTTACTTCTTTTTACAGCACCTAAAGCAATTGGATGTATTTGAGTTGCCAATATTTTGAAAGCTTCAACCATATCCCCGTTATCTTCTAACTTTGCATCTTCTCGTGCTAATTTAAGAAAACCCATTACATCTTCAACATTTATTGGAGCTGGCATAGTTGGTTGTTTGGGAATTTTAGGTCCAAATGCGTGTGCCGTTGATGGATCAATTGGACTTAGTTGACCAATTTTTGACATAATAATTTCATTAGTGCCTAATGCCATTAGAGTTCCAGTGCTTAATGCTTTGTATGGAACAATCATAGTTAGCTTGTTGCAGAATTGTTTTAATAAATTGAGTATAGTAAAACCTGCAATAGTTACACCTCCTACGGTGTAAATATACAAAGACAAGTTTTCAACTTTTCCCATTTTTGTTATGTGATGATATAACTCCATTAACGATTCATCATTAATATTCAATCCAGGTATATTTTTTCGATCGCTTAAAAAATAAACAAGAACTTTAGAATTAGTTTCTTCTTCTAATTTTTTTATAATTTCTTGTCTTATCAAGCATATTCTACACTTCTTATACATTATTTAAATTAAACATGTTCAAGATTCATACTCCAGTCGATGAGATTAAAATACGCATTTATAACTTGGAAAAACTGTTAAGATCCGTCCCTGTACTGGAGTATGAGCTCTAAACAATCTACGTATTAACCTGATAAAACCCCTCATAGTTTTCATTTAACAAGGTTGTGCATTGACACAAGATCGGATTCAAATTCTTTTAGATCATCTGGTATTTGTATTTGTATTACATCTTTTAGTGAGAGTCCAGCATCCTTCTTTTTTACCCACACATCAGAGTTGAAATCCATTATTGCTTTTCGTAGTGATGTATTATATTCTATTGTTGTGCATTCTACCTGTTGTTCTGCATGTATACTAGAGTCAGAATATAATAGTCTCCAAAGTTTATCTGATATGAACGGCGTTATTGGAGCTAAAAGTTTCAATACTGTCGATAGTACTTTATGTAGTGTAAATATCGCAGAATTTTTTTGTTTTTCAGATACATTGTCCCCATATGCTCGAGATTTCACCATCTCGATATAATGAGCCGCAAACAGATTCCATGTAAATTCCCTTATTGCCACAGCGGGTATGAAAAAATTGTATTTTTTGTATCCAGCATCACATTCTTTTACCAATTTATCAAGCTCGCCCAAGATCCACTTGTCTGTTGGTATCAGATCGGTCTGTTTTATAGTTGGAAAACTAGATATGAATCTCGATATATTCCACAGTTTGCTGAGGAATTTTTTTGCTGCTTGTATCTTTACCTCGTTACATCTAAAATCATAACCATGTGTTACTTCACTAGCACTCCAAAATCTAAACACATCAGCACCGAGCTTTTCGATTAGAGGTAATGGATCGATTGCATTTCCTTTACTCTTGCTCATCTTCATTCCTTTTTCATCAAGACCATATCCCATTATCCATGCTTCAGACCATGGGGATTTTTCTACAAGCTGATCACATCGGAGTATTGTGTAATAAAGCCATGTTCGTACTATGTCTTTTGCTTGTGGTCGTATTGATGCAGGATATGTTTTTTTAAAAAAATCATCATCTTTGCCGTATTTGGATATGAATAGAGGTGAGACGCTTGAATCCATCCACGTATCAAATGTCCTCTCTTCACCGTGAAAATCGCTAGCACCACATTTTGTACATTTTTCTATTGGGCATGCATCTTTCCAAGGACAATAGTATTTGCCAGGTTTTGGAACGTATTGTTTAGAGCATTTTTTACAAGTCCATACTGGAATCTCTGTACCATAATAACGCCTACGAGATATGGGCCAATCTATCGATATAGAATCAAGCCAATTGAGTAGAATTTGTTTGTGCATCTTTGGGTAAAATGTAATATCTTTAGCCAATTCGCGTACATGTTTTACTGTGTCCATTTGTTTTAGATAATATTCTTCCATTGGAATTATCTCAATAGGATTTTTGCTCCGTTCAGATACTGGAGTACGGTGCGTTATACTCTCGATTTTTTCAACAAGTCCTGCAGCCTCTAAATCTGTAGTTATTTTTTTACGTGCTTGTTTTGGACGCAAATTAGCATATGCGCCAGCAACTTTCGTCATCCGTCCATCAAGCCCTATCGATACAATCTCTTCTAGATCAAGCTCGCGAAACAATGCCACATCGTTTTGATCTCCATAGCTGCATACCATAACAGCACCAGTACCAAACTCTTTATCCACCGAATGATGCATCTGTATACTCACTTTACGTCCAAATATTGGAATAATTGCATTTTTTCCCACCATGCTCTTGTATCGCGGATCATCTTTTGAGACAATGATGAGACGGCATGCACACAAAAGCTCTGGTCTAGTACTTGCTATTATTATCGGATCTGCTTCTCCTTCTATTTGAAATTTCATCGATACCAAATTTGTTGGTAGATCCTCGTATGTTATCTCTGCATCGGCTATTGTGGTACCAGAGATCCAGTCATAATTGTTTGGCCTATTGGCCAAGTATACAAGTTTTCTCTCCCAAAGTTTGATGAACGTTGATTGAGTTAATATCCTGTATTCTTTAGAATCAGTTCTATAGTGACCTTTGATATCTCCACTCAATCCAAGACTTTTCATGATTTGTATCATCTCACTCTCTAAATCGTCAAGTGATGCACGACACAACTCCAAAAACTCTCCCCTATCTGTCTCGCGCATACGTATATTGTGTTTTTTTTCAGTGTACATCTCTACTGGAAGTCCGTTACGGTCTATTCCTATTGGAAAATAGACATTTTTTCCAGCCATTCTAGCAGTTCTAGCAATCATGTCGATCTGAGCATAGTGTGCAGCTGCACCAATGTGCCAAGGTCTACCTGACGGATATGGTGGAGGTGTGTCTATAGTATAATTTTCAGACTTTGGTTCAAAATCATATACATGGGATTCTTCCCATTCTTTTAAAATCTCTACCTCTATTGCAGGATCCCATACCTTTGCTTTGATCTTTGGAGATGGATGTTCTGTGGTAGGATTATTTTCAGACAAATCTAGGCACGCATGAGGCTGGATATTATATGAGAACCTTTGTTATATCCTTCATAAATGTATACGCCAACTGCATCTACATTTGGAGGTAATTTTGGACTTAGCATGTGTATTATTTCAGTAGAGAGGTTTTCTACAGTGGCCTCGCCATTTAGAATATATGTATTATGTTTTGGTATCTTTAGATCAAATGATCCTTTTGGACCATCAAATTTTATTTCATACATATCATCTGTCTCATTTTGTACATATTTTTTATTTATAAAGAATTTATGATCAAATACATGCATTACATCCTTTATGATGCGTTTTGCTTCGTCAAAATCTAGTAATAGATTATTTTTCATCTCTCCTGCAAGCTCTACCATTACCGCTGATGTATGTCCATGCAGTATAGAGCATTTTTCCACTAGTGGAAGTATGTGCGAATAATCAAATGTAAAAGACTGATCTTCCAAGAATATTGAACCTGTCTGTTGGTGTTTTTGATCGTAAAACACAACATCATCTAGCTCTTTTAGCTGTGAGGCATATTTTGGATGTCCAATTCCCATAATTTTTACTCCAGGGCATGTCTCTTTGATCTTTTTGTATTTTTCAATGTCTGCATTACCATCTATTACTTCGATTAATCCCTTTTCTGTTTTAAAATCAACGATAAACTCTGTCCCATCAATATTTTCTTTATGACCATATTCATATTTGTGACCTAGAAATTCCAACATTTGTGCCACGGCAAGCTCTGTCCTAGTATTCAATAGGTTATCATGCTTGTCCAAATAACGGCGGTCAGAGCTTACAATCTTTGATTCTGCAGTCATTTCTCAGATGTGGTTTTTGTGTATATATAATTCTGTGTGAGATAAACCTCATACTCTTGTGTGCGATAATTTTTTCTAGTGTTTGATGCCAAATAATTGTAATATGCANGTCGCCTACTCTAATTTTGTGCGTAAATCTAGAACTTTTTTAATAATTATATGTAGGGACGTAACTTTACTTGTGTTTGATATTCACATATATTCAATTTTTCTTCTCGAGTACTGATATCCAATTCTTACTCATGGGTTAAACAAATGGCAAACTTTGATACAAAATGCTAGTTTGCACACATACGAATAAACAAGCAAAATTCTATAAAAACGGTAAAATTTTCAATTCAGAAAAGATCGTGATTTCACGGTCATAGGTCTCAACGCAACAGAACTTGATTTGGTAATGATTAAAACATGGCAACTTTGACTAGATGCATATTGTACTCGCTTGCATTTGATATTAGATCAAGATCAACTGTTATACTAGCATCTGCATTTGTTTTATGGTCTCTTTTAGTCATATATGGTGGAACAGAATGGTTTGACTTTCCAATATCAGAATTTTTTGGTGATGCAACGCGCGAGGGACCATTGGATCTGTTTATGAGATCATTGACTGAGATTGGTGATGTATTTTACATGCTTGGTTTTGCCATAGTGTTAATCATAATACGTCCTACACGTAAAATAGGAATCACCTTGCTCATACTGTTGGTTCTCACTACTCTAGTTACAGGATATGTAAAGTGTGGTGTTGACAGAGAGAGGCCAGAGCCTGAAACATCTTCTGCATTTCCCATAGACATTAGTCAAGATACGTTTTCACTCTTTTGTGCTGGCAGCTTTGATGCATCATATCCTTCTGGGCATGCATCTAGAGCTGCAGCACTAGGTACTGTTTTGGCAATAGCTCTTGCAACAAAATTTCCAAGAGTTGCACCCATATTATTATTATATCCAGTCATGATGTCGATTAGTCGTGTCTATGTTTTACAACATTATCCATCAGATGTAATCGGCGGAGTGTTGTTGGGGGTATTGTTTGCAGGTGTCGTATCAAAAATGACGCATATCGATGCATCAAAGTCCAAGACTTTCTAAAACCTTTGCACTGACCATCATTATTGCATAGTGTTTATCATCGTGATGGTATGTCCAGTATCTGATGGATCTTTCATCACCGTTACGTCGTAGGCCATAGTTTACAGATGTTGTTATAGTATATCCTATACGTTTTGCAGTTCGTTTCTCTTTTGGCATCAAAATCAGATATCCTCCTTTGATACCCTCAAATCCCTGCTCTACTATCTGATCAGATGCAGTTACTGCAGATTTTTCATCGTTGATCTCAAATGTTTTGATCGCAGGTATCTGCGAAGGGTGAAACTCCATTCTTATACGAGTATAGATTGGAGGGGTTTAACATTTTTTGTGTTAAATTTATTAACTTTTAGGTCAAAACATGGATATGGATTTAGATTAATCACAGTACCACGTATAAATAAACATGGGTTCACTTGTTAGGCTTGCCAAAAAGATCGAAGAGCGTAAAAAAGAGATCTATCGTGCAAAACTAAAGGCAGAAAGAGATCTAAAAAGATCCATATCTAGTTATCGTCGATCCTCATATAGTCTTGCATCAATAGAACGCAGCGTTGCAAGAACTAGAGAACAGATAGGTGAAATTTCCAATGAAATGGTGCACGTTGTAGAACAGCGCGAGAGTGTAAAGAGGTTGATTACCGCAGCTGAAAAGAGGTTAACCTTTGAGAACAATGAGAAAATGCGTATAGAGCAAGAGATAAAATTTGTTAAAGAGAGATGGGATAAAAAAAAGGCTCAATTCAAGCTCAAAAGCATAATTGATAATATAGATGAGATTAAAGGTGAAATAAAGCATAGAACAGAGATGATTGTAAAACTCACAAAGGTTATAGAAGAATATGCATCATCAAAATCAAAATTGTCCTCATTTGTTCGTAAAAATACTAGTAAAAAGCCAAAACTGAAAAAAACGATAAAAACTAGTAGTAAAAAAGCAGACATACTCAAACAAAGTGTTGCATCAAAAACTAGACAAGTAGAAAATGCAAAATCAAAGATCAAAAAGATCTCAAAACGTCTAGCGGAAAATGGAAAAAAACGTCCAGTTGCAAAAAAAACTATACGTAAAAAACCAGTAAAGAAAAAGCATCCTATTGTCACTCGTACTAGACGTAAAAAGATAGATGGTAAATCAATAAAGAAAAAAACTCCAAAGCGTTCTACGATCACTAGCACTAGACGTAAACCTATGATTGTGAAAAAACGTGTTGCTTCAAAATCACGTGTAAAGAAACGTTAGATTATCTTTCATTTGTTACTCGGCGATATAGCAGGTATCCTACAATTGCAGAGATTACTCCGCCCAATATCCACATATCGTATGCCATCGAATATTATGTATAGCACTTACATTTAATCAATACCATAATTTNNNNGTATGAGGTCACGTCCCTGCCTATAATTATAAAGAAAGTTATGCATTTATGCACAAAAATACAAAATAGCTGACCTCATACAAATTCATGTAGATTATATAAAAATACGTTTCAGTGTTCTTTTAAATCTTCAATGTAAATAGTATTTTTAACATCTTTATGAAAAGTCCATACAATGCTATATTTTGAATGTTTAACTTTAGTAACTAAAGAAAGATGTTGAATGTTTACTATTTTCTTACATTCCATATAACATTTTTTTATTAGCTTTATATGATCTTTAATGTATTTTAGATCCTCTGGCGTTACTTTTGTGTTATGATCGTTGTATGGTGTATTAAATTTAATTATTATGGTTTGCACGGCTCTGTCCATGAATACGAGAATTCATCAATAATTCCAACACATTTACCTGCAATCCCATCCAAATTAACGATGTCAAAATCACTCAAACCATCAAAATGCACAAATCTAGATTTTTGAGTATAGCCAAGGCTAGAGAGACGAATCCAACATCTGTTGCATCAGAGTTAGTTCGTTGCCAATACGTGAAGATTATGACACAAGACAAAAAAGCCCAATTCAATTTTCTGTGTATCAAGCTTGCGTGCACTCAAGGTATACCGATGATCCGAAGTCAGTTTAATTTCATAGAAACTTTTATTGATCCGAGTTTTTAACCATACAAACATGGAAAGAAATGATAAAGCCATCCTTGGGGCATTCAAAAAATAGTGATTTATGCAGAAGAATGCATGCTGTATATCTAGTCGTGGTAAAAAATAGAACCATCGCCGATGTTGCATAACAAAGTGTGCAATGGATATACAAACTGACACAAAGATATGAAAAAAAAGGACTTGACGGCCTCAGGGATAGGCCAAAATCTGGAACGCCACCAAAAGTAGAGCGTAGAATACTAGAACAAATTCGAAATACAGTGGCTAGTGTTGGCTGTTTTATCAGACCAAAATTTCTACGTAAACAAATCTTTGAAATGACTGGCGTAAAATATTCCTTGCAGCACGTACGCAAAATAATGCGCAGTTGGAATCTCTCTGCAAAAGTTCCAGTAAAAGTGCATGCAAAAGCAGGCATCATCCAAAGATGTTCGTAGATGGCATAGATCTATTTTAAGCAAGATTAGGCGTGCAATCCATAAAAGATACGTGATACTTGTGCAAGATGAGGCCATATTTACAGAGAATGGAATACATTATGCAAAATACTGGACAAATGTTGGAGAACGGTTGATTGTTCCATATAATGGAAAACATCAAAAATTTATTGTGTTTGGTGTTGTAGGTCCAGACGGAAGATCATTGTTTAGATCATATGACAAGTTTACTAGTAAGACATTTGTTAAATTCCTCAAAACAGTACGAGCTGCATACGGACGTGTGATGATCATAGCGGATCAGGCAACCCAGCATACATCACGAAAGGTTCGAAATTATCTAGCAGAATGTAACGGTGATATAAAACTGGATTACTTTCCTACAGCTTCTCCGTATCTGAGTGCTATTGAGAGATGTTGGGGAATGTGTAAATTGGAAACTATTCATTCTGAATACTATGAAACAGTCTGGGATATGAGATCAGCTGTGATGAATTATCTTAGAACCATGGTATTCAAGATGGATATATTCACGTTTTTCAAAAGACGGGTTATTGTTTAAACTAACTTATGAGCGGCGGTATAGCATTTGAACCATTATTAAAATTAGAACTTGGCATAATCAAGGATGATGCAACATATGGCATTATTCTAATTTGTATTACGGGCATATTACTCTTTTATCGATATGTAAAATGGTTAATTACTCCAAAACAACGTAGTATATCATCATAAATTTGCTCAAATTCATCATTTCATGCCCTCACGAATGGATTCCGATAATTACGCAAAACTAGATACAAATACATTAATGAATTTGAGGCGTGATATAAACAACGAAGCTTTCATGATCTTCTTTGAATTATAAAGTTGATGGATTTTGGCTTTTTTTGGTGGATTTTTTAAAAGTATGCGCATTTGTTGTAATATAACAGAGTTTTCTCTTAATATTTCAACTCGTATAATATTTGATAGTTTTGTATTAAGAATTTTTTCATTATTATTTGAAAATATTACCACAATTATTATTTTATACGTTACAAGATTATCAATGTTAACTTTCAAATATAGTTACTTTTGGGTTTTGAAATTTTTAGTATAGTTTATTTTTGATAAAAAATTTTTTCATATTCTAGGTTTGTTAAACAAATAATCATATCTTGAATCTCACAGTAACCCATTCAAGAGATCGAAAGAGACCACCACTCTCCTTATGTCCATACCGTTAGCATAAAGTATATCATATCATACGATGTTGGTTTATTTTGCACTTGTTCCTTTTTGTGGTTTTACTACATATGCATCTCGAACTCTCACACTAATCCAATCTATTGACAAGACAGTAACCAAAACAACTGCCATGAATATCATGGCACTACCATAATCAAAATATTTGATATATGTTATAATGTAAAATCCAATGCCCCCAGCTCCTACAAGTCCAAGTATGCTAGTCTGCCTGACATTATAATCAAACATATACAATGCATGCCCCAAAATATGTGTGGCAGATTCTGGTATAACCACATATCTTACAAGCTGCCATTTTGATACACCAATAGAAGAGACTGCCTCCATCGGATCTGCATCGATTGACTCTATTGTTTCATATTGGAGCTTTGTCACAAATCCAATAGTATACAAGGTTATAGCCAAAACACCGGCAAATGTTCCAGTACCAACCACTATGACAAATAATATCGCCCACAATATGGATGGAAATGTACGTATGGCCGCAAGTAGAGAACGAATTGGGATATAGACCCATCTTGAAGAGATGTTTCTTGAAGAGAGCAGACTTAGTGGCAACCCCATTACAACGCCTGCTATAGTTCCAACAAATGCCATCTGCAGCGTCTCCAACATTGCCCAAAACGCAGTATCTAACAATTTTGGATCTATATTTGTCATCTCTTTTGCGATGATCATCAGGTTAGGAGCACCATCTATAAAGTCAAGTGGATTTGCTCCGATATTTGCAGACATTGCCACAACCACTATTGCAATTGTAATGCATGTTACAAGATTACCTTTTGGACTCAATCATTATACATCTCCAGTATCTGTTTTTGTGTTAGATCGCCTGTTTGAAAGTCTACAATATTATCTCCATCAACACCAATCTCCAACACCTTTTTACCTTCGTTGATGACTGCAACTCTGTCTGCATACTTTAGAGCTAAATTGATATCATGATGTACCATTATAGCTGTCAGTTGGAATTTTTTCTGCGCTTCTGATATAATGTCCATTATGCCGTATGCAGTAGCCATGTCAAGTTCAGATACAATTTCATCAGCTAGCAACAATATTGGTTTTTGTGCAAGGGCTCTAGCTATTGCAACACGACGTCTCTCCCCACCGCTTAGCATATGTGTATGTCTCTCTTCTTTTCCATCAAGACCCACAATCTCTAGTACGTGTTTTGCATATTCAATCTCTTTTTCTGGAAAAATTCGAAGAAGAGATCGTGCTATACTAATGCGCGGTAATGTTCCGATAAGAACATTGTCTAGTACAGAAGTATTTCGTACTAGGCCAAGATTTTGTGGAATGTATCCGATTTTTGTCATCTTTGTACGGAATTTTTTATCACGTAGATTCGGATGGATATAGTCTACAGATACTGCCCCTTTTGCAGCCAACATCATACCGTTTATTACACGAAGTAGTGTGGATTTGCCTGAACCAGACTTGCCTACTATGGCATAATTTGATCCTCGCTCTATTGACATGTTTACATTACATAATATAGGATGATTTTTGTTGTAATATGCCCACACGCCGTTCATTTGGACGAGTCGGTTACATGTTATAGACATGTAAGACAAGATTCAACTCGCTTATTTGGACTTGTTGTATTTGTCCAAGATCAGCTGATCTAGACCAGTAAGGACATTGATAAATGTTCCAAACTCTCCAATGTGCATCTCTGTCGTTGTAGGCAACAGCGCTTCAGCTCCATACAAGTCTTGTAATATGTGGTTATTCTCCATGCCATTAAGATCTACTAGTGCATCTGTAAGAGATTTGATTGTAGAATCAGGTAGATTTGGGCTAGTCACGAATACATGAGATGGTACAGGTCCTAACGTAGTTACTGCTCGAAGTTTTGATTGTTCTTGAGGTTTAAGATATTTTTGTGGTGCAATATCAGATCCAAATGCAACGTCCACATTTTTGTTGAGTAGTAGTGTTAAAGCTCCCTTGTATCCTCCAGCAAACGTATGTGATTCAAAAGATTCGTCTAGTGTTTTCTCTAGAGAGATGATATCATTGCCTTTTATTTCCACATAACCTTCTGTAACGAGTGTACCCATAGGTCGAATAAATCCAGATGAGCCAGTTATACTGGTAAATGCAACACGTTTTCCGACTAGATCAGAGATCTCTTGTATACTGTCATCGTCAGCTAGAGCCCAAACCGTTGCCTGATAGTTTATCTTTCCATTAATTACCTCTGCAAGTATGACCTCTGCACCTGTTCTCTCGTGGGCTATCCATGCAGGTCCTGTATCCATAAATGCAGCATCGATATGACCAAATCTCATGCCCTCTATTATGGTCTCATAATCTGTAGGTATTGTAATCATTATATCCACTCCTGCCATTTTGGTCTCCAAGTATGATTCAAAGGCGCTAGCCTGTGCAGATACGCTTTGGGCTTTTTCAATAGGTATGAATCCGATGGTCAATTCATCAATTTCAGGCTGTGGTTCAACCATAATAATTCCCATATCTAGTAGATACGTTATTGCATCCAGAAATTCCCGATCGGTGGTATCTCCTTGTACCCAATATTCCATAGATTCTTTTATCCACTCTGGAATCGTCTGTTCTTGAGCATCTGCTACAAATATTGGCATCATGGAGATGAATAAACCTGCGAGAATGCATATAAATGCCGTTTTCATGGAATGTAGACTCGATCTGTGTCATATATACTCATTTTCGCGTACAAGATCTTGTTACAAACATATGGAATTGCATACGCGTAGCCTTTAAAATACCGTATAGAACTGTATAGAGTATGAAGAAAGAGTTTGTTGTAAAGAGCATAGATGCGCTACAAGATGGATCACCTTCCGTCATAATATCACTTACATCTTCAAAGGACGTAAAAGATGGTATGCAAAGTCCACAAACCTTCCTAGGTTCCAAAGTTACCGGATTTACAAATATGAACGATATGATGAAAGATATCAACAAAATGATCTCAGGTGGTGCAAATCAATCACTTACATCTATACGGATGGATATACCAGAATACAAGAAAATGAATCTCGGAGTTGGTGACAAGGTATTTTTAGAGATTACAAAGGCAGACACATCTGGAATTTAGTTTTGAGTTTTTTTCCAGTCTGCAAGAAACATCTCTATTCCCAAGTCTGTCAGAGGATGTTTTAACATCTTTCCTAAAACAGCTGGAGGTAATGTTACAACGTCAGCTCCTGCCTTTGCAGCTTCTAGTACATGTATAGGATGTCTTACACTTGCTACTAGTATCTGCGTTGTCATTTTATAATTTGAAAATATCAGACGAATATCACGTATGATCTGCATTCCATTTTGCCCAATGTCGTCAAGTCGCCCTATGAATGGGCTGACGTATCTAGCTCCTGCCTTTGCAGCAAGTAGTGCTTGATTTGCTGAAAAGATCAACGTAATGTTGACAGGAATTCCTTGTGCAGTAAGCTCTGCACATGCGCGCAATCCTTCTCCGGTCATTGGACATTTTACCACCACGTTTTGTCCGTACTGTCTAAGTGTTTTACCTTCTTTTACCATATCTTCACTTTTCAAACTTATGACTTCCAAGCTCACATCGCCGCCCACTAGTTTTGCAATATCTTTCATAACCGTATGTGGATTCTCACCAATCTCTCTAGATAGTAGCGTAGGGTTTGTAGTGATGCCATCAAGTAATCCCATCTTGTTGTACTTGCGTATCTCTTCCATGTTTGCAGTATCAAGAAATATTTTCATGTTGATTGCAACTCTTTTATCGTATGGGCTATATTAAGAGAGGTAATTCCATGCTTGGCTAGTAGCTGCGGCATCTCAGAATCACGACATGATTCACCAAACGAGTCTTGTACACCTAGACGTTTTATTGGTACAGGATACGTCTCGGCGACAGACTCTGTTACAGCAGAACCAAATCCACCCATTATGTTGTGTTCCTCACATGTTACAATGCGACCAGTCTCTCTAGCTGCCTTTTCAAGTAGTTTGACGTTTATCGGTTTTATAGAATAAACATCCAACACTCTACATGAAATACCATCCAATGCAAGGGATTCTGCTGCATCCAATGCCATCGACACTGTAATACCACATGCAGCAATCGTACAGTCAGATCCATCACGTAATGTTATTGCACCACCCGGGACAAACTCGGTCTCATTTTGGTGGATTATCGGAGTTTTAGAGCGCGCCATTCTCATGTAAAATGGTCCGTACGTTGATGCCATCGTGCAAGTCATGGCAGAGACTGAGACAGAGTCAGCAGGCATGAACACTCTCATATGCGGTATTGAGCGCATTATTGCCAAATCTTCTAGCTGTTGATGCGAGCCGCCATCGGCTCCAACTGAGAGTCCTCCGTGCGAGACAGCTAGTTTCACATCCAGTCCTTTTTTATCTGGACGCGTCGGATAACATACAGCGTTTCGTATCTGATCCACTGCACGTCCAGGAAGAAATATTGCATACGTGCTTGCGAATGCAGTCTTTCCAGATATTGCAAGACCTGCAGCTATTGATACCATGTTGGCCTCGGCTATTCCAACGTTGAAAAAGCGCTCTGGATATTTTTTGCCAAATCCAGATGTCTTTAACGAGTCAGTGGTGTCAGCGCCTAGTACCACGACGTTTGGGTTTAATTCTCCAAGTTTTAATAATGCATCTCCGTACGCACTTCGCATATCTCCTTGTGGTTTTGAGATCATTGTGATGCATTCTCCTGTCGTATTGTCAACAATTTGTCACGTTTTTCTCCCAAGTGCAGGTTTATCCATCTTTGAACTAATTCCTCACCTCCAAGATCATTAGCTTTTTTAATCAATAATGAACGCCTAGTTTGAAGCAGAGTTTGTCTAAATTCGTGTATTGCATCACGCACGTTAGATCTTCCCACCATTGAGCCACCTCCTACAAAGGAGCGTGCTCCGTCAATAAAACATGCTCTGGCATTCTCCAAATTTACTCCACCGTCAATCTCGATGACACCTTTGAATCCATCAGATGATAATTTTTCTGCCGTATGTTGTGTTTTTTTGTGTGAAGATTCAATATATTTTTGACCCGATTTGCCTGGTATGACAGACATTACTATCACCTGATCTAATGTCGTGGAAAACTTTACAGACCATTCTGGTAGTTCCGTAGTGGGGTTTATGGCAAGACCTATCCCTATATCGTTTGAATGTAGATAGTCGTGTATCTCGCCAAACGAGTATTCATCACATTCTTCTGCATGTACGGTAATGATGTCACTACCTGCCTCTGCATATTCTTTTACATGTTTTAGAGGTTCTTTTATCATAAGATGCGTATCAAATGGTATTACGGTAAGAAGACGTAGCTGGGCTAGTTTTTCATATCCAAATGTCTTGTTTGATACAAACTTTCCATCCATCACATCCATGTGTATCATATCGGCTCTTGCGTCAACGCATCTTTCAACCTCTTTGTCCAAATTTTGCATATCTCCGGCGATTATAGATGGGGCGATTGAAAATTGCATATCAAGTTCTGATCGTATTATTGGTGCAATATCTGATGCAGGTGCCTTGCCGTGCCATGCAGGATTATCTTCCATATGTTCTACCGCTTTACCTTTTATGGTACGTGCTATGATTATAGTTGGCATACCCTTTGTTTTCTTTGCAGAGTTTATTGCATCAGATATTTGTTCTATACGATGACCGTCTATCTCTATGACATTCCAACCAAACGCTTTCCATTTTGCTCCCGTACGCCACCTTGATGAATTTTTCCACATCTTTGATATGTTATCATCCAAGAGGCACTCATCAAGCGGCATTATTTTTTCCGTAAACGAATCTTGTTGAATAAAATTTCGATCCAATATTACAGTAAGATTATCCGTTTTGAATTTAGATGCAGCCATTGCAGCTTCCCATACCTGCCCTTCGTTGGATTCTCCATCACCCATTATTGTATATACATGATAGTCTTTGTTGTCCATACGTCCTGCAAGTGCAACGCCAAGTGAGAATGAGAGTCCAATTCCAAGTGAACCTCCACAAAATTCCACGCCAGGACATTTTAAATCAGGATGTCCCTGTAGTTTACTTTCAAACTTACGCAGTGTCAAAAGCTGCGAACTATCAAAATATCCTGCAACAGCAAGATTTGAAAACAATCCTGGTGCAGCATGTCCTTTTGAGAGCACAAGGCGATCCCTGTCCTCCCATGATGGATTTTTGGGATCGTATCTCAGGTGTTTTCCAAACAATGTTCCCACAATCTCTGCCATAGAAAATGAACCGCCCGGATGGCCAGAGCCAGCATCGGTTGTTCCATCTATGACTAAATTACGTGCTGTTTTGACATTTTTTTTAATTTTGCAATAGTTTAAACCCAATATACACAAACGTTTAGAGAATAAATAAAAATCTACGTTAATGGATACAACACATATTCCATGATTTTATACATAAATAGAGAATTATTTTATTAATTCTAGACGCAGATGCTCTTTTGATTCTAGTACGAGGTCGCATATACCACATTTACAGATACAAGTTTCAACACACGATATATTGATTCCATATGTTAAAATTTAAAACCTACTAAGGTATACAGTATTGCATGGATTTTTCAATACAAACACCTATCGTCATATACGATGATGCATGTAGTGTATGTTCATTATTTGCAAAAGCAATATCCTTTTTTGGACGTCATAGAATATCATTGATCGGTCACTATTCAAAAGAAGGCGTGCGTATACGTTCTGTTCTAGGTCCATATGCAACAAAGATGTTTTGGGTATTGGATCAAACTTTTGCATTTGGTGGTAGATCGGCATTGTTACCGTTATTACATTACATGATTTATGCGCTAGTTGGAAAGATCCCCCAGTCAGTATACGGCAATATTCAAAATGTATCTTGCACTACATGTAAAGAACCAAAAGCAGTATTTTTTAGATCCGCAAGTCTGATACGGCAATCACAAAAAATACGACTATAGATTTAGTATCCTCGACTATTTCTATCAGGTTTACCTACATTGGGATTTCTAAATCCATGTTTTATCATCATGTGGTTAAGAAATCTCACATCATCATCGAAACTCTCTCCACATACTGTACAGTTTACCAACAATAATGTTCCCGTTGTCTGTGTGTTTATAGATTGTGTAAATTTATGAATAAACACCAGCACTGTTGCTTCCCAAGAGCTCTCGCATCTAAGTAACACAACAGCGACATCAGGTTTGACTTCCAAGTTCGGAATGGGATTGGGTCGCACCCTGACGCTATGACCGGCTTGACTAGTATACAATCTTGTTATCTATTAATGTAACGTATCATAAACCCATCATCATGAATTGCCAAGTATACTTTTTGTAACTAATCACATATACACAATTTCCTACGAATGATTATATTCAACATAAGAGTGCGTTACATTGTAGCCCGATAGTCTAGCGGTCAATTGGTATAAAACACCAGATCAAGGATCTCGCGCTCTGGTTCTTTGGAGAAGATACGCGGGGGCGGCAGTTCGAATCTGCCTCGGGCTATTTCTATCTAGAAGCTTGTGCTATACGTTCTAGCTCGTGTTTTTTCTTAACAGATGGTGCAGATTGATCGTTTGCAGCAGCAAGGATTAGATGATTTGCCAAATATTCTTCAACTGTTGTTGGGTTTGAAAATGCAGCTTCTTTTACGCCGTCGGCAATAAAGCGCAATGCCAAATCTACACGTCTTATTGGAGAGACATCCACTGAGACATGATAGACTGTACCACCATAAACGATTCTAGTTGTATCTTCATTTGGAGCTGACATTTCCACAGCGCGCACCAAAACTTCCACGGGGTTTTTACCTGTTTTCAGTTCAATTAATGTAAATGCTGCCTTTACTGTGTTTATTGCACGTGTTTTTTTACCAGCCATACGTCCAGTGTTTTTTGCATATTTTTTACCAAAATGCATCAGCTTGTTGGCAAGTCTTTCGACAATATTTGTGTCATTTTTATTAAATCTCTTTAATGCCGAACGGCCGTATGTATATGGCAATACAGAGTTACGTAGCGATATCGAGGTCTTTAAACCAGGGTCGATTATTTCAATTCCAGATGTGTCCCATGTTCTAAACAATAGCATATTTTTTGTTTCGGTCATCTTCTAGGCTTCTCCTTTTTACCTATGACTAGCTCGTGCAATGAGGTGTCATTAACTTTGAATACTTTGAACCGTACACCAGGGATATCTCCCATTGCACCACCTTGTGTTGCACCCATTCCTTCCACATGTACCTCATCATGTTCATCAATAAAGTTCATGGCTCCATCACGTGGCAAAAATGCTGTGATGGATTTGCCATTTTTGATTAATTGTACTCTAACACATTTTCTGACTGCAGAGTTTGGCTGTTTTGCTTCTACACCAACTTTTTCTAAAACAATGCCTCGCGCTTGTGGAGAGCCTGCCAACGGGTTTGCCTTACGGTCAAGCCCTAGTTCGCGTCGTTTGTATCTAGAGATTGCCCAACGTTGTTTTTTACGTTTTAATCGTAAAACGCGCCCTGCAAACAAACCAAGTGGAGATTTTGCCATTCTACATTACAACTCCATCATTGCCTTTTGCGGCGTGTCTATCATTACGTTTACAATATCAAAATATCTACGGGCAATAATTTTTGCCCTCTCTACGTTGCGTCCATTACGTCCAACTGCAAGACCTTTGTTATTTGCATCGACTATAACGGTTGCACGAGATAGTCCATCATCATCTTTTGTTATCTCTACGTCAGTTACAAGTTTTTGATTTATCGCATTTGCAATGAATTTTTTTGGATCTTTGTCGTATTCTACAATATCTATGTTTTTTTGAATTTTATTGTTTAGTGATTTTATGTTGATCGCACCCTTGCCTATAGCTTTGCCTAGATTACCAGGTTCAACTATGAATATCACACGATCGAGTTTTTCATCTTCGATGCAATCTTTTGCTTGTGTATACGTGATTTTTTGAAACAGTGAGATATACTGTAATTGTTCTGTAGATAATTTTATAGATTGTTTCATTTGAATGCCTTTCTATCAGAGTTTTTGTAACTGACATTTAAACTTATTTTATGCATTATTTTCGCCCTCTCCAATTATTGATCGGACTGTGGCATCAGGTATAGACAATATTGACACTGTCGAGACTCTAAACTGTACGCCACAAAATTTGCCTAGTGCAACAGATGTGCCATCAAATACCTTGTATGGAACTTTGAGTTTATCAGCAAAATTAGACTCTGCAGACTCTGACACCACTATGAGCTTTGCCTTTGATGCAGTCATGGCAACCTGTCTTTGCCCAAATATGCAATTGCCTTTTTTTATCGAATCTTTTAACGTTTTTTCCAAGAGGGTCACCATATTGTAAGCAGTTATTCGATCATTATG
>JAJIZT010000007.1:30072-36512 GCA_029948415.1 Cenarchaeum symbiont of Oopsacas minuta | reverse complement strand
AAGGAGATCCTCATCACTGACTTGCATGAATTGTTGTAAATGAGGTGATCAAAAAAGGTTGCTATGCACTTTTTAAACGAACTTATGCTTTGGGGTATACATCCATCTGATGTGCCATTTTTGCTATTGTATCATTTATCTTTTCTGTAAAAACTCAAGCATTCTTCCCATTCACTGTTTGTCCGACGTCTACTCTTCATGAAATGGATCGGTTATTGATATACTTTGATCTATATGATCGTGTATTATTGACTAATTTGTTAGTCATGAGCTGACCTCATATCAAGAATTGATCTATCTTTATGAGCAAATATGCATCGGTCATTGATTTTTTTTGTCAATATGCATAGTCTATATTCATAGTTAAAATCAACACAGAAGACAAAAAATATGATGTGATACTCTTTTACATTATTACAATAATAATCGACATGCTGACAATATTAGATAAACAGATACACATTAAACATGTGATCACAATAAACCCAAAACAAGCAAAAGCCATAGAGAATCCAACGCGTTACAAGATTGTTCAGATAATATACATGAAGCCTATGCGTGCAGAACAGATTGGAACTGCATTAAAACGTGCTGGATTTAAAAAAGCTCTTACAACAATACGTCATCACATAGAGGTTCTCAAAACAGCAGGTCTTATTGAAGTGATACGAATAGAAGAGATTAGAGGTACGATAGCAAAATACTATGGAACTTCAACAAAACTGCTTGGATACAAAGCCTCTGAAGATTTTGACAAAAAATACGCTTCAATGATTAAAATGACTTCAAAAAAGATAGAAGAAATTTTTACACCAGTCATTCAAAAAACTCGAGAATTGTCTATTAAAAATGAAATCGCATATGAACAATTCATTCAAGTTGAAATATTCAATCGAGCATTAGCACATACATTAGAAAAAATGGACATCTCCAAACTGCCCAAGAAAAAAGGCTCGTCATAAATGCATCCAAAAGCTATCAAACTCTTTTCTGAGCCAAATATTGCCCATATTGCCACGATTATGCCAGATGGTTCTCCACAAGTGACTGCTGTTTGGGTTGATTTTGAGAATGGATTCATAACAATCAACACAGCAAAAGGTCGAATAAAACACAAAAACATACAAAAAGATGCACGTGTTGCAATATCTGTCGTATCATGTACCAATCCATTAGATATGGCATCGATACGTGGAATTGTACTTTGGATGAAAGAGGATTATTCTTACAAGCATGCAGACAAGTTGGCTAAAAAATACATGGGTGTTGAAAAATATCCCTATCGTCATCATGGTGAACAACGTATCATCTTACATGTACGAGCAGATCATGTACATATTATGAAGAGACCAGACTCTAGCAAATAACAATATTTCAAAATTCGAGTTTTGAAATAATTTTAATTGACACCTAAAACCTATCTACAGTTTGACATACAAACCAATCCAACATGGGTAGAAGATTGTTCTTTTGTGGGTATTATTTGTATAATATATTTTTCAGACGGTTTGTATTGTATGTCAAACTGTGTAGTACGAACAACCTCTTGGCCAGGATCTAATTCCACACCAGATAGATCTAAACTGCTAAAGTTAGAGTATACTGGTTGCATCTTTGTCAAACCAGGACCAGTTATGAAAAACTGACTGTTTGAGATGCGTGTAGACTCTGAACCAGTGTTCTTTGCAAGTATTTTTATTTGATAATAGATATTTTCAGGACTTGTGATATCATTACCTTTGTGCAGTCCATCATATTCTATTATATATGATACTGGACCTATCTGCAATAATTCACCAGATAGTGCATATATTGGGACTGTCTTTGACTGATCAAAAAAGTATAATCCGATTGTAATGGAGACTATAATGCCAACTATAACCACTAGAACTCCTATACGAAACTCCATACATGTGCAAAAAACTCTCCTGTATATGGGGTTTAGCTTTTACGCACAACAAAAAATAATCCCACATATCGTGACAGACAATGAGGGTGTTTTGAACGTTGGCGCGCACATGTACGAACAAAGGTTAAACCCCCCATAAAAGACACATATTTTGAAAAAAACGGCTAGTGCCTAAATGCGACAATCTATAGTGGGGGTTGAACATTTAGTCGTTTAGATGGTCTTTGTCAAAAATTGGGAGAGTTTATCGCCCATGTTTACTGTATTATGTATTGCTGCCAAAAAACTATCTTCGTTTATTTGATCCTTTTTATCCAAAATTACATACGCACCTATTATCATCCTGCCGTCTTCAGTATGAAATTTGTGTACTGCCTGCATATTGTAACAAAAATCTATTATCCTTACACGAAACTTTTCTTGTTCATGTTTGTTGAGTTTTAGATAAATGGAATTTTGCCTATTTTTGAGCGATATCATTGAACCAATTATAATAATACCCGGTTGATCTATCGACTCGAATATGTGCACAGGGTTACCAAATCCTCCAAGATGCAGTATCACATTACAGAATAATGATCCATCCATCTTTTTTTGTTTAAATCTGTATGAACCATGAATCAACCATCTCTCGACAGTATCTTGCATGCTTTGTCTCATATTGAATACCACATGATGCATAGTATTTATGTTCACATATCCATTTATTTCAAAACTCGAATTTTGAAATATTATGCATGTATGTCATACTCGTCAAGTACAACAGTGGTCGCAGAGCCAAATATCGTCATTATGACAAGACCAAATCCAAATAGTGCAAATCCAAGATATATGCAATTTTTGGCCAACTTTGGATCATCCTTGCGTAATACAAAATATGCGATAATGCCTCCAATTAACCCAAATATTATCGGCATCAACAACCACAATGAACTATGGCATTTTTCCATGTTCATATATTATGCATACCTTTAGAGTTGTGATTCATTACCTTTTTGTGAATCTGGTTTATCTCCACTTCAATGGCATCAAGTGGGTCTTCAGATTTATTGCGACGTATGGCAAACATTTTTGGCCGCTCAAAGTCATCAGTACAATCCGGGCATGCATACACGAGAATCCTGTATTCATTTGGGGCTTTGGGATTTGATAGTCTAGGATAATACACGAGTCGTCCCCCACAGTCAACACAGTATCGATTAGCCCGTCGCGTCCTGACCAGTATAAATCTCCTGCATTATTTACTATACATGATCTATTATTAGATCCATACCGTCTAACAAAATATACTAAATTGTGATCAAGATTCGATCAAATTATATCATTACTAAAAATATAGTAATAAAACAAGTAATTAAACAATATATTTAATTTAATAGATAAAATATCAATATACTAGTATTATTATTAGAAATATGATACCATAATTGAGATAAATAGAGTTTACGATACAAAACATGTTTATTATTTTGCATCGCCGAGTATGGTAATATCCCTTGGAAAGATCAAATCTGCGGTCCAGTCTACTGCGACGCGAAATCTTTTCTCAAAACTTGGTAACGTTGATAGATAATATTGTCTCCATACAATCCATGCCAAAAATCCATATAGTTTTACTCCCATCAAGAGTGCTACACCGTTTCGTTTTCCAATCTTTGCCATAGATCCCATGCTTTTATAAGAGAATTTCTTCTTTACACGTTTTCCCTTTAAATCAGATATAATATTCTCGGCTACAGTTTTAGCCTCTCGTACTGCATGTTGGGCTGTCGGAGGATATGGCCTTCCAGTTTTTTTATCCATTATGGCTGCACAGTCGCCTAGCGCATAGGCGTTTTTGGCACCTTTGATTTGTAAAAATTCATCTACTAGAATCTTACCGTTAGGGGCATGCTCTGATTTTAGATCTGCAATTACGGGACTTGCTGTAAGACCGCCTGCCCAAACTAGGATTGCATATGGTATTATTTGGCCATCATCCAAAGTTATCTCATCATCGCTAGCGTCAGATAAACGACTTGGTGTAATGATCTCGATGCCGTTCTCTTTGAGAGATTTGGTAACATATTCGCCTAGTCCACCAATCTCAGGTAGCAGAGGTCCTGAGGAAACAAGTATAATACGAATTCTTTTTGGGTCAATATTTCTATAATACGTTTCTAAAGATTCTCGTACAAAATCGTTAATCTCCCCCACAGTCTCTACACCTGAAAAACCACCTCCAACGACTACAAATGTCATCATCTTTAAGACCATCTTTGGATCATCTTCTTGATCTGCGCGCTCCATAGACATGATCATATGGTTTCGTAGCTTGACAGCATCATTCATGGTCTTTATTGTATGGGCATATTTTTCGACATTTTTATTACCAAAAAAATTAGTCTTTGCACCCATGGCCATCACTAAATGATCATATCCAAGTTCTGCACCCTTGCCATCTAAATTGCGAGTTATACCTATACGTGAATTTTCTAAATCTACCCAATTCACTTTTGCATGATAGTATCGCGCCCTTTTACAAAACATACGTACAGGTGTGGCAATGTGTCTTGTAGCGATCATCCCAGTGGCCATCTCTGGAAGCAATGGCGTATGCAGAAAAAAATTCTCTTCTCCTACTAGGGTGATACTAACATTTACGTCCACGTCAAATGCTTTCTGAACTCTTTGTAATACGCCTATACCACCGTATCCACATCCAAGTATTAGTATTTTTTTTATATGTGGGGAAGGATTTTCGTGTATATGCGATATGTGTTTTCTGCACGTAGACTCTTTTGAAAATTCAATATCACATATGTGGCAACGATAGTTTGTGCCCCCAGCACGTGTTAATATTGAAGAGATGGTTCCAAGTGAAAGCCCCCATATTATATGCATTACAAACATATCTACAATACCTGATATGAGAGAGATGGAAGTTACATGTTCTGACCCAAACATATTATTTTCATTTATCATCTGTATGACTTGAATACTATTTGGCATAAGAATTAAAGTTGCTACTGGAATTGCAAACACTGCAAACACCACTATGCCAGAAAATGATCCATAAATTATTCCGTGTACAAATGAGGACATGTTGAATTTTAATATCTTGTGTAAAAGAACGCCAATTATAATGCCTATTATTATGGCCACGCCAATGTGAATTACAAACCCAACAAAGTATGATTCAGAGCCTAATGTTCTTGCTATGATGAGTAGTGTAATCCTATATTGGGCAAAATCACCATCACCGATAATGAGCCTTGGAGTATGCATGAAAGCAGCTCCAATTATTGATGCAAATGTTACAAAAAAAACTTCCTTTTTCAAGGAAAATCCTACTCTCATTTGAGACGGTATGATGGTTTTTCTCATATGGGGAAATCATATTTACGATGATTAAAATGTCGCGTAGTCTGCCATATGGAATACCATGATACTCTGCTAATTTGGATCAAATGGTGTGAGATCATGGACGAATTTATTTATTTATAGAAATTATTGACGGCATTTATCATTTTATGATCTCTTGAGATAATTCATGGCGCCGTCCACCAGACTTGAACTGGCGACCAACGGATTAACAGTCCGACGCTCTACCACGCTGAGCTAGGACGGCGCAATTATACTTTTCATAGTATTGATTTAATTCTTACTAGAAATTTGACCACGAATAGTCTAGTAGACCCTCCAAAATTAAGATCTTTGAACCATGTGTCTTACTCCAAATTTTTTGATAAAATATGTAAAACTATGGTGTTGTGATTAATGATCTAGTACACGAATGAGCAGATCCATCTGTAATTGCACCAAATTATCAATATCAAATAACATTCAAAATACAAATCTAGGGTTTTAAGAATGGTCAAGATTGGAGACATACAACATTTATGAGTTTGATCACTGTCAATACGTAGAGATTACGACATGAAATAAATTCAATATGGCAAACATGTGTGCAAGATGTTGGTTGATCTTTTCTTTGTGGATGAAAATATAGATTTACATTTATGATATAGTGACAAGAATATTTACAAATCATCATAAGACCTATTGTGTCAAATAACCATCTTTTATTATTACAGAAATAATTCTAGCATACAAGTATACTGCCGCTCATAAGTTAGTTTAAACAATATACGTATGAGGTCAGCTATTAAACAATACGGAGTACCTCTTCAAAGATGCGCTTACCGTGTGCTTTCCATGTCAAAACACATGTTAGAAAGTTGGACATTCTTTTCATAGACTGCTTATCTTACGGCGAACCACAACATCACGCTCGGCAGCATTGTTTGTAGGTGGAATGTCTTTATGCTCAATAAATGCAAAGAGTTTCTGTGGCATTTACCAACCGTTTGATCAACCTCTTCATTTCTGGCATTTCAAAGCTATGATATCCATCCAACATGCAATCAAATGCGTATTCAAACGCATGCACCACAATTGGCATAGTTTTTGGTATTCTCAAACAGCATACACATCTCTTCATAGAGTTTTCTATATGCACCACCATATCTTATCGCCATGTGTTTAGCAG
>JAJIZT010000007.1:0-29167 GCA_029948415.1 Cenarchaeum symbiont of Oopsacas minuta | reverse complement strand
ACACATGGCATGCAATCGTGCTATCATGCGTATATCTTTGCATTTGTTATAGGCCTGAAGGAGATCCTCATCACTGACTTGCATGAATTGTTGTAAACGAGGTGATCAAAAAAGGTTGCTATGCATTTTTTAAACGAACTTATGCTTTGGGGTATACTAAATCCACGTTTACGGATATTGCCCGAACTGCAATACTTGCAGAGATTGAGTTTTGCACGTTCCATTATTTTGAACTCGTTGTTTGCATAACCTCTGTTTTGTTTTATGATGTTTAAAATGACGTGGATGTGCTTACAGTCAGTCTTGCGGTGTTGATGGTCTGGACAAGTGCAAATTAGACCGTTACCTGTTCTTGATACTGTATAGCATGTATCGGGTTTTGTTGTTGATCGTACTGTGAATGACGTTTGTGTGGTTTGGATCACCATGTTTGGGGTTGCGAGAATTTGTTTTGCTTGTTGTTTACGTGGGTTCATTTTCTTACGTTATAGGTATAGTCGTATCATAATATAAACATAACTTATAAGTATATGTTTAAATAACAATGTTGTATAACATATACTGTAAAGATATGGCGATAATACAAGTAAAGGGATATCAATGCGAAAGATGTGATCACATTTGGTGTCCAAAATCAATTGATCAGAAAAATCCAAAAGAGATCAAAATGGCAATCATTTGCCCTGCGTGTAAGAGTCCTTATTGGAATATGCCACGTCAAAGAAAAGCCAAAGGAAAAAGGAGATAATTGAGTTGTCAGACCAAGCGACAAGTTTTAACAGCAATAAAAAACCTAAACAGAATATGACCTACAAGACAGTTGCGATCTCTACTGAAAAATGGGACGTATCTGACGTTCGCACAGATATTAAATTATTCAATGATGAATTAAGCCCTAATGCAAAAATTGTGATGGATAAGAAAACCCATGATGTAAGACTTCAATTACACAGAATAGATATGCAAAAATTAAAACGTACTATAAAATCATTCAAGACGTGTAAAGAGCTTGGAGAAAAAATAATTGATGAGATAAATTCCATAGGTAGTTATGGCATAAGAAACGGCATGAGGCAGTATGTGGAATATAATACAGAACGAAAAGTCAAAGGTCGTAAAAACAAAATACAAAAGAGAAATCCTGTATATTACAGTAAATTGTTTGATAAATCTAATGTTGAATTACCAAAAAAATATCTGGATAAAATATTATGTGCAGATAGTTTAAAACAACTAAAAAAATTACCAGATAATTGCATAGATGTTATTTTCACATCTCCGCCATATAATTTTGGTTTAGAATATGAAAATACAGGGGATGATTCTGAAAAATGGACAGATTACTTTAACAAATTATTTGAAATATTTACAGAGTGCATACGTGTTTTAAAACATGGTGGGCGTATTGCGATAAATATTCAACCTCTGTTTTCAGATTATATACCCGCACATCACATAATCTCAAATTTCTTTATCGCTAAGGGTTTAATTTGGAAAGGCGAAATCCTGTGGGAAAAAAATAATTATAATTGTAAATATACTGCATGGGGAAGTTGGAAAAGTCCGTCTAGTCCATATTTAAAATATACTTGGGAATTTGTAGAAGTGTTCTGTAAAGGCAATTTGAAAAAGGAGGGGGATAAAGCAAATGCGGATGTATTGGGAGATGATTTTAAGAAATGGGTCTATGCAAAATGGTCTATCAGTCCAGAACGTAAAATGAAAAAATATGATCATCCTGCAATGTTTCCTGAAGAGTTAGTAAAGCGAGTATTGCAATTATTTAGCTTCAAAAATGATATAGTTTTAGATCCGTTTGTTGGTGCTGGAACCACTTGTGTTGTAGCAAAGAAAACAGGTCGGCATTACGTTGGAATAGATATTTCAAAAGAATATGTACGAACGTCTATAAATAGACTTGATTCAATTTTGTCTTAATGGGCGTTGACGAACTCATTGAAGAATATAATGAATTAATTAATTCATCAGTTCAAAATGCGTTAAATGCACCAAATCGTGCATTTGGAGGGGTACTACGATCTCAAAAAGGAACCTTTGTGGAATATTTGGGTGCAACATTAGTGAAATTAGCATGGAATAACAAAGGGGGAAACATGGGTAAATTACGAATTGATAAGAAAAAAATCCCAATAATGATTGATCAAAACTATGTGGAGAGTTTATCTAAAGATGTGTATGATGTGTTAGATGTAACTGAATACAAATATGGTCTATCGGTGGATATACATGTTTTCATAGATGATAAATTAGTTTTGGGCATAGAGTGTAAAGCGTATGCTGAAAATGCAATGATAAAGAGGATATTGTTTGATTTTTATCTATTAAAAACGGTAAAATCAGATATGAAATGTTGCTTACTTCAACTAGAAAGTCAGCTAGGTGGAGATTATTCAGATCTGAGTGTAGTTGAACACAAAGGAAGCGAATCCACACATACACTAATGTCATATTTCCCTAATGTGGATTTGAATATCATCACATTATTGTATGGAGAGCGTAAAGTTGACAGACCGATCCATACAAAAGGATTCCATAAACAACTGACAAAAGAATCATTAGAACGAGCATTATCCACACTTGAAGAATTATTGCCAAATCCTGCATGAATCTAGAGAAGATCGGGATTTCATGACTAACGCCTATGAGCTCATAAGTTTACAGTACCTTATTTTTCAAAAATTCTACTAATTCAATATCAAATGTAATAGAATTTTGTCTAGGATTTTTTTCATATAATCCATTAAGATCGGTTAAAAGATTATTCAATACTTCATTACGTATAGTTTTGGCAATAACATTTTTACGAAATGTTTCCATATTTGATGACGCAAGTTTCTGTAGATCTGGAATTGTATTGTGTTTTTCTGTTTCATTTTTGATTATTTTAATTATATTGATATTGTCACGTTGTGGATCTATATCTGCCATTCTTTCAGGCATATGTCTAATTCCTGAATTATAAATCTCCCAATAATACCGAGCAAATCTGATTGCAATAAAATCTAATTGCATCTTGATCTTATTGCCTTCCTGTTGTAAAAATTCCTTACCGATTAGATTTTTATCGCCATAACGCCCTACATCAGTCAGAGCGTAAAGAAAAACTCCTTTGTATGTGGAATCCATTTTACCATGATCATAAAAATTTTGAAACATTTCGTTATATTTTTTTGATCGCACATTGTTGTAGATCTAAACAGCATTATACCGCAGATCATAAGTTCGTTAAAAAATCCTCCATCTTTGGTTTAAAATAATCAGTAACGTTATTAGGTAGTTTCTTTGTTCTCAGATATTTCATGAAATTACTTCTCTTATCCTCTAGTTGTGGATAGTACTCTGAATGATCCATAGCCTGCTTGGCAACAAACCAGATTGTCTCCATGATGTTGTGTTGTGGTGATGCTTTTGGAAGATATTCGATTCGAATTTTGTCTTGGTTTTCCTGCACATACCTTTCAAGATCTTTTGTTCTGTGTTGACTGGCTCTGTCAGCGATTATCATTATGCGACCGTATTTTGCAACTGCATCTTTTACGTATCGTAGAAATGTTGGACCATCAAATTTATCATACGATCTAAAGAATCGCTCGCCGGAAATTGAGATCATTCCGTATGCTATGAATTTTCTATGATCGCCCTTCCATCGATAGATGGGGCGCTCATCCTCGTTGCACCAGTATTTTTTGATCATCTTTCCATCGCTGTTGACTATGCTCTCATCCTGGACAAAAATTTTTGTCCTCTTTGACATTTCGTGCGTAATTATCTGCGTTATGCTCCTATACCATGCATAACATTCATCGTATGATGTAGGCGCTGGCATGTATTTTTTGTGGAACTTTTGCTTTTAGTTTCCATCCACGCATAATTCTGTAAACATGTGTAATATGGTATGTAATTCCAGTTTTATTTTTAATATATTCGCGTACTTGCTTTGGAAGTATCATGGTTCCTGTTTCTGTAAATGTTTTTTCCATCTGCATCATGGTGTGTGAGCACACCAAAGGTGGACGACCGCATCTGGACCTTTCCTCCAGGCCTTTGAGTCCGTATTTTTGATATCGATCGTGCCATTTGTATACAAACTGGTACGTTCGGAACATAGAAGCTGCTGTCTCTGTCATGTCCAGACCACGTATCTGCATCAAACACATGGCATGCAATCGTGCTATCATGCGTATATCTTTGCATTTGTTATAGGCCTGAAGGAGATCCTCATCACTGACTTGCATGAATTGTTGTAAATGAGGTGATCAAAAAAGGTTGCTATGCACTTTTTAAACGAACTTATGCTTTGGGGTATAACTGTAATTGCTTTCAAACTCTTTACTCTCCTTTAACATCCAGTATATGACACGTAACATCTTTGATGCAGTTGCTACTGTGGCCTTACCCGTGCCTTTTTTTCTTGCGAGTCTTTTGTAAAACCGTGTGACATTGCTTTTTGGTGCACACCTTACATGTGTGCGGACCGCTTCACTCAAAATCCACCTCATCATTCTACTGCCTCTTTTTGTTATCCTGCCATGCTTTACCATATCTGCAGAATTGCGTACACTTGGAACCAAACCTGCATATGAACACAAACGGTGAGAATCTGAAAAATCTCCTCACATCATCAATCTCAGCTATAATTACCAAGGCACTGTAATCACCAATTCCTGGAATTGTCTTTAGCAATTGGATCTGTTTATTAGATCTTGCAATTTGGTATATCCTTTTGTTTGTTTTTGCAATGAGTCTATCATACGAGTCTATCGCCTCTAGATGATTCATCAATTCTGTAATCACCTATGAAATGAAGCGATTCGTTGTACTTTTGAGTAAATGTTGTACCTGCAATCTTTATCCCCTCTTGTAATAGGATTCCATGTATGGCATTTTTTTCACTCGTTCTCATCTGTACACTCCAATGTCTATGTCGTACAAGGCGCCTCCATTCCACCACAATTTTTGTTGGAACATGGCACAGTGCAATATATCCGCCACGGTAAAGGTCTGCAAGTATCATTGCGTCAATCTTGTCAGTTTTTTTCTTGGATGACGCAATTGCCTTTGTCTGGTATGGGTTCGAGAGAGATACATCCAGCTTTAGATCTTTTGTCATGAACGTAAACAAGCCATACCAAACAGATGAGGATTCCATGATACACTTTGGGACATTTTTTAAGAAAAACTTTTTCACCTCATCGTTGTCTCTATCGACTCTCTCGTTAAAGACAATTTTACCTTTTTTGTCCATCATTGCAACCTGAAGGAACTCCTTGTGGACGTCAATACCAACGTACATGTAGGATCTGTCAAAATGCGGTAATGATTTTGTTTGTTTTTTAGTTTTGTGATGACCAGATCTCTTTTTGTTCTTATTCTTACAACCTTCTAAAATCCTAATTTTTCTGTGCACATATGGTTAATCAAATTTTAAATTGAAAATGTTAAATTTTTAGGCATAAATTACACCATCAATTTTGAAAATTAATTCATTATGCATAAGGCATATTATTTTGAATATATTGTGCATTTTTTTGTCATGACATGTTTTTGTATAATTTTCGAATGTATTAACACGTCAGCGATTGTTAATACTGAATTAGGATCATTTGGGACATTCTCTGGTAATGCTAACAGTATTTCATGTAATTCGAATTCTTTTGGAAGTTTATTAAGAATTTTAATCAATGCGGAATTGGATTTTTTGGGATTGCCTAATTTCATTACATATGGCGACATTTTATTTCCTATATAACAACAAAGATATTCACCAGCGCGATTTTTATAATAAATATGCTGTGTGGTTAAATCTGCATGATGATCTACTGTAGTTTTTTCAAATATTTTTTTGTATCCTGTAGGTATTGCATCAGATACATCTAGATGTGCATCTATTTTACGTCCAGATTGTTCTACATTTGACCACTTGATTGGAAAATATACTGGAATCATAAAATTAGATAAAATTGGTTTTTCATGTAAACGTTTTTTCGATAATTTTACATACTCTTTTTTTATATCTATACCAATATATTTTCTTTTTAGATGTTTTGCAATTTTTAACGTTTGTCCACTACCGCACATGGGATCAAGTACAATATCTCCAGGAATAGTAAAGAGTTGAATTAATCTCCAAGGAATTTGTTCAGGGAATACTGCAGGATGTTTCACTGTTTTAGGTGGTACTGGAGTAATATCCCAAACTGAAAGTGCAATTTGTCTTTTTAATGCTCTATTCAATGGTAATTTTTGTTTTGTATCCATTGGGAGCATGCGAGCTTTAATACCCTTGTATAATATTATAATATATTCATGCATTATATTTGATCTATACCGTGTTGGAACAGGTATTTTTATGAATTGCCCAAATCTATTACCAGAGCCATTCCTTCCAGCCGTAATTTTATTCCAAATAATCATATCTCGTAAATACCATCCATTTTCAGTATGTTTTGTAGTTACAAGGCGTGAAAGTAATAAACTTGCTAATGGGATCAATGTGCTATTTATAATTTCATCTGCAATTACAATACAGCAAAAACCACCAGAAATCGTAACTTCATTAATTTTTGAAAATATATCCACCATATCGTCAAGATATTCATCACACGTTATTTTTTCATTACCACGAAAATTTTTTGTTGTTTTGTATTTAGAATTATTAATATGTTGTGCATAATCTATTGCATTTCCATATGGGGGAGATGTGATTGTTAATGCTACACTATTAGGTTTTATAACTTCATCCATGTTTTTAGCGTTTTTTTGAATGATGTCGTTTATGACAAATTTCTTTTTCAATATGATCTCATGCATGTATTAATTTTTAAATCTTTCCTGAATTAGACTTTGTTTCATAACCCTGCCTAGAATACTTGAAGACTACCGAAAGACAAAAAGATCAGTAATAACTCATCACAGTTATTGACATACATCAAAGACAGAAAATACATCAATCAAGGCAAACAGTTAGTTCTAGATTCAAATCATGATGAATTATTGGCAGAGATTAAAAATATGAACAAAAACAAAAATGGCAAACCTTTCACATGCCCACAATCTTTGATACAGCAGATGGTATTCCTAAGATCATTATTTGGTCTTGGATACAGACAAATGGATGGCCTATTAACAAAATCAATACAAGAATATAGGTTTTGTTCAACTATGGCGCAGAATCTCTGTCATTAATGTAGGATATGATGAAGACGATGGTGTATTTACATTTTCAAACTCATTAACAGGTAATGTGGAAAAAATAAACGTAGCATTTGATGGCAGTGGGTTCAAAGGTGGTAAAGGTGGAGAATGGAGACGTATAAAATGGAATATCCGTCTAGGATTTATTCGAATAACTCTGGCAGTAAACGCAGATGATAAAAAAATCATAGCAATGACAATCACTGATGAACACACTGGAGAGCTCTCACAATTTCCAAAACTATTGCAAAAAGTCATAGATGCACGTAATAAACAAACTCGTTTAAAACAAAATAAAAAACCTGGAACAGGCATAACTGCATTTGGAGATGGAATTTATGCTACAAAACAAAACGTAAACTGTTGCATCAAAAATGGTGTAAAACCAGTTCTTAAAGTAATGATAAACTTATCAGGTAGATCTCGTGGGTGTATGGCTCGAAAGAAATTAGTAGATGCACAGCTTGGTGGTGGCCACAAGTATATTTCAAAGCTTGATCGTAATCAAAGATTAGAAAATCAAAAAAAAATGGTTAAAGGATAATAATTATGGCAAAAGACAAGCAGCTGAGATTGCATTCTCCACACTCAAACGCGTCTATGGTGATGCAGTAATGGCAAAAAACTGGACAAATATGCGTCAAGAGATCGCATTATACATACAACAAAATCATAGATATGGAGAATGATGTGAGGTAAAGACATGGTATGAGGTAAAAGTGTAGCGCAGTATATGTGAAATGTCATGTACAAAAATTAGTAATGAAACAAAGTCCTGAATTAGGGCGCTGTCCATGAATACGAGAATTGTATGAGGTCAGCTATTAAACAATACGGAGTATCTCTTCAAAGACGTTCTTACCGTGTGCTTTCCATGTCAAAATGCACGTTAGAAAGTTGGACATTCTTTTCATAGATTCCAATCCTCTGATCTGACCGCTTATCTTACGGCGAACCACGACATCCCGTAATGCACGCTCGGTAGCATTGTTTGTAGGTGGAATGTCTTTATGCTCAATAAATGCAAATAGAGTTTCCGTTGCATTCTCCAACCGTTTGATCAGACTCTGCATTTCAAAACTACGATATCTATCCAACATGCGATCAAATGTGTATTCAAACGCATGTCTGACTCTTGCATCACAATTGGCATTGTTTTTGGCATCATCAAACAGTATGCACATCTCTTCAGAGTTTCCGATATGCACCGCCATGTCTCATCACCATGTGTGTAGTAGCACGCAGCTCGTGAGCCCAGCATCGCTGATGCATTCCTCCAGGATCAAATCTCTTGTACACCAGATATCCATCAGTTACTGCAACACCATAAAATTTATCCATATATGCGTCCATAACATATGCACCGCGACTCTTGTTCATGATTATTGCAATATTTTTCTCGTGTGTGATGCACCATGCCCAAACTAATAGTCCATCTCGTGTGTATGATGTCTCATCAATATTGACAAACGATGATCGTACAACCGTATTTGTTATTGTTTTTGCATCTTTTTCCATTAGATCTGAGACATTTGCAATCATGTTGATTATGGTAGATTTTGCAACAACCAACCCACATACTGTTTTGACCAGTTTGGGTATTTCATCATATGGAATTCTTGCTGCCCTGTATTGGACAACCAGAGCAAGTATATTCTTGCCATATGATCCTGATTTTGGTAGATCATTTTCTGCTTCACATACGCGTTTGCAGTTGGTACATACGCACATGCTGATTTCATGTCTAGTCTCTTCTACAACTGCTGGTGATAATGTCACGTGTTTTTGTATGCGAATATTTCATGGTGCCACCACAACTGCATTTGGTATTTTTCATGGTATGAGTTATGGTTCTGGAAGGATTGTGTTTGCGTGATGTTCCTTTGTGGCCTAGACTGCCGTCTGATTTTTTTGGTGGAGGTAATTTACCGTTTTCTCTTGCCTTGCGTTTTTCACGTTTTTCTTTCATATATTCGAGTGAGCGTGTAGAGGATGGTGTATTGGGATTTTCATAATATGCGAGTCGATTACGGAGAAGTGTATTTTCCTTACTCATTACATCAATCTTTTCTGTAAAAACTCTCACGCATTCTTCCAATTCACTATATGTCGGACGTTTATTACTCATGAAATGGATGGGTTATTGATAATACTTGGATCTATATGATCGTATGTTATTGAATAATTTGTCAGTCATGAGCTGACCTCATACCGAGAATTCACCAATAATTCCAACACATTTACCTGCAATCACATCCAAATTAACGAATCAAAATCACTCAAACCATCAAAATGCACAAATCTGGATTTTTGAGAATAGTCAAGGCTAGAGAGACGAATCCAATATCCGTTACCAGAGTTAGATCGTTGCCAATACGTGAAGATTATGACACAAGACGAAAAAGCTCAATTCAATTTTCTATGTATCAAGCTTGCGTGCACTCAAGGTACCAGATAGTCTTCTTTTCATAGATGAAAATGTAGATTCTACATTACTACGTTTGCGATATATTGCCAAGAATTTTTGTAAATCATCATGATGTCATCATCCCATTGCATCAAATCCTTTTACACTTTCTTGGCATTATCACAGGAATACATCATCTATGGGCGTGCAGATATTACATGAAAGATATGTTGCATCAAGTATCAAATGACCAGAATCGTAGGGGATTTTTTCCATATTTACTCAAATACTGGTACATCACGACTTCTTCCCAAATATATGATACAATTATACCATTTTTTTGTTCTCACAATATGCAGTTTACGATAATCTCGTCTAGAGTATTCTTTACATCCATCCATGTACTTGTCCGTTTATTGCAACACCAGTAGAATCACTATACAAAATATCTTTCATGTCTGGTCTACCGATGGAATTTATCATCCACGTGATAAAACATTCACGAACTCTGCAACAAGATGCATGCAGTGCAGATCTTGAAGAATCATGTTTATTAGTAACCATTACTTACAACTGATATGACACAAAATATAAAATGTGAATGTGGTATGGAATTTGTTGCATTAGAAGGTAATAATACATGCACAAAATGTGGTAAAGTTCATAAAATTTAGACTTTGTTTCATCACTAATTTCCGAACATGGTTCATGAAACGAATCCTCATCTTGCGTTAGATCCCATATTGATCAGTTTGTTGTATGTAAACGTCTTGAGTGCTAGCTCTTAACGCATATGCGTCCAGTTTTTTGTTATCACTGCATCTCCAAAAACACGTTTGAATGTAGAAAATGCAATCAGTAGCCTGTCGTCTACCATAGTTATTTACTTTTAACCATTTTTCTGATTTTTGATCACGATCAAGTTTTGAAATGTGAGATCACCGAGTTGTACGACCACTAGCTTTTTACGAACTGTACATCCGCGAGATCTACCAGATGGGCTTATCATTACCTTTAGAACTGGTTTTACACCATATCTGTCACAACAGTTGACATTTTTTCTTGTCGCGTATATTCCATCACCATATGCGGTTATGCCAACACCAGATTTGCGTGAATTATTTGTAATAGTTTTTGAAACTGTTCCAGATCTCGCCTGTTTGCTCGTCAGTTATTGTCATGGCAAGAATTTTTTTGTCTGTTGTATTTACTGTCAGTGTAATTCGTATGAATCTAATTCGTATGCTCCACTTTACACATCTCCAGTCGCCACTTTTACTCGCCTTTATTCCACTACCATCAAATGCAATATCTATGTTTTCTATTTCATTTGTAATAGAATTTGAGATTGTAAAGACTCCATTACGCTCATCGTATTCCACATTGATTGCAGATATATTCGTCACCATATCTGAACAAATCTAATTCCAAACGAGTCGTGTATTGATTCAGGCGATAGACCCTCGTTTTACAGAGAATGTTTCCTGGATCTGAGACGTATTCAGAGAAACGCGGTGCCTTTGATGAATGCTTGACGGCTTTTTCAAACCGTGTTAGTCCATTCAAACTCATTTCGATCCAGTCCAGTCATGCCGTACAGATACTCATCGCGGTCAATCATACGATCCAAAGTCATGTCTGTTTGCAGTCTATAGTGTTCCATCTCTGCTTTCATCTTGACGATTATCTTTTCCAGGTTATGCTTATCTGAGATGCACATGTTATGCATACATGATCCTTGACTTGTCAAAGAAGTTGTTTATTTGGTAAATTATACATATGATCTATTTTCTTTGAGTTTGTTTTAAAATATATTCTGCAATTTCAGAAAGTTTTTGACCCAATCGTACTGGAACTGCTTCACCAATTTGAGCTCTTATTTGTGAGACATTTCCTTGAAATTCATAATCATCTGAAAATGTCTGTAATCTAGCACGTTCTCTATTAGTCATCATACCACGTTCTTTTTCATAATGATATCCCCAAGTTCCGCCACCGCCGTATGCTAGTACAGTATAAGCTGGTTTTAATGGACATATTCTCCTGTAAATATTACTCATAGTACCGTTCACATTCCATTTTGTATTTTCTACAAAAAGATGGTTCATGTCGGGTGGAATATGCATCATTCTTTCTCTAATATGTTCACTTTCTACAGGGATCTTGTTACTACCATCTTTGAATTTTCTATTCTTTAATGATTTTTTATAATATCCTAATTCTTTTAATATTTTTTTATGTGTTTTAAACGCTTGATCAATTTCACTATCATCTCTAAATTTTATATTATTGAAAAATAAATAATCTTTTACAACATTAAATGTAATATTATTGAAAATGTTTTTGATCCACATTCGTGAATAATTTGTATCAACATATTTTATTATGTCATTATACGATTCCATTGTTTCTTTATATTTATCTGCTAATTCTGGAATGGTTTTACCTTCGAATGCCTCCATAGCTGTAATTGGGTATTTTTTCAAAAGGGATTTTTTATCTTGCATAGTATTTTCTATTTTATCCATTAAATGTCTATCCTTGAGCCAACGGATACGATCTTTACGAACACCAATGATGATAAGTCTTTTGCGTCTTTGCGGAACGCCAATATGTGATGAATCAATTATGTTGTTAAAAATTAAATGATAATTTGTGGCGTTATCATCAATCATATTTTTCGACCAGCGATTATTTAAATTTTGTAGATCTTTACATATTATGTTATATGCATTTCCGTTATTTACACTCTTTAATCCTGGCACATTTTCAAATATGAAAACTCTAGGTCTAGTTTTTTTCAATATTCGAATAAAATGCGAATAAAGACGTCCTCGAGCCATTTTAACACCTAATGAATTTCTATTTTTTCTAGTTATTGAAAAATCTTGACAAGGAGGCCCACCAATAACACAATCAATTTTTTTTAATAGTCCAAAATTTATTTTAGTGACATCTCCAACTATATAACACGGAAATTTTGGCTTCATATTAAAATCAGATACATTTTGAATATGCTTATCATGATTTTTTGAATAGGTTAAAGCTGGAGGTGTCAAAACATCATTTGCAAATCTACTTTTAAATTTACCAGATTTAACAAAGCCAGAATCTAAACCTCCCGCGCCAGAGAATAATGTTGCTAAACTATATGGTTTTTTTATTTTGTTCATAATTTAACAACCATAATTAAAATGGACATATCATTTCTAGATTTAAATGTCTGCGCTAACATAAATTCGTTTTCCATCCAAAACGAAAACCAAATTATCTCCAGATTTAACATTTAAAACATCTCTTGCAGATTCTGGGATAGTTACTTGGTATCTTGTAGTTATTTTTGATGACCCTAACGCTTTGCCCATACAAATCATTTGTCATTTTCGTGCATATTAAGACACCCATGATTTCCATGATTATCAAGAATGATAGATCGTTATATTAGATTTACGATCTCATTCATTCTTTCATTATTATGTTTAGTTATGGATTTTAAATTACGTTTAGAAACCCACAGGTTATTCCTTTTACAATCCATTAAATTTATAATTGATAATTTATATTGTATTCCAGATTTTAAATTAAAAGTTCCAAGGATGTCACTCTTTACGATTACATCAGATTTGCATATTAAATATAAAGACCCCGAGGCTTTATTTTGTTTTAAATATACATCTGCTGATCCAAAAAAAGTAAAATTACCAAGTTTATTTGGATATCCATTAATTTTATCAACTGGAAGTTTATTTCCTGTAATTACTATTTTTTCAAATCCTTTTCGTATCGTATTATCATTGTTTATAATATGAATTGTTGATTTCTTGATTAGTTCTGTTTCATATATCTTATCAACATTTTTTAGAAAAAATTTGCCATTTTTATAAAGTTCAGTACCTGTTATTACATGATTTATTTCAACATAAAGATCATCAAGGTCAATAAATTCTTCAAGTGTAGCGTCATTCAATATTGATTTTAGATAAATCCCAAAAGGATCTTTCTTTTCATTTGATACATTACGTGTAGATTTAAGCGATGCATATATGATATAAACTTTATTTTTATCATTATTAACAGATTTATGATTTAGTATGGCTTGGTATTGTTCTTGAAATAATCCAGTCCACCTATAGTCATCAACATCATTTTTTATTTCAACAAATATTTTTGGATCACGAGCATTATCAGTCACTTTGATCATATTTGGTTTACATGTAACATTATCAGTCACTTTGATTATATCTGGATCACCAAAATCGGGATTATTATGTATTGTTAGATCTAATGCATATGTTTTATTTTTATTAAATTTTTCAAGTATTGCTATGACGCCAAATTCAATAAGTTTGCCAGTAATGAAGCTATCTATAATTCCACCAACATTTCTATTTTGACTAGATGTTCGATTTTTTTTATATTTTTTTGGATTGAGATAATATGATATTGAAAAGTCAAATGATTGTTTAAGATGATCCAATGTTATTTTATTAGTTAACATTGTAAGAATAATTATCACATAAAATATAATCAAAGCCATGTATTGTAATGATTCCAAGAAAAATAGGTATATTTATAATCACAAATTTTTTGATCATGTGCAATCGATTGTTGGACATTCCAGTATATTTTACGGATTTATGAAGTCCTTATTTTGGACTTTGTTTTATTACTAATTTTCACACATGACTTTTCACATGTACTGCACTATGAAACTATACCGATGATCCAAAGTCAGTTTAATTTCATATACTTAGTTGCACAACTTTTGATTACCACATACTAGTCAGCTAAAATCCATATCGTAAACAATATCATCGAATTCAACATGGATATGGACTTTGTTTCATTACTAATTTTTGTACATGACATTTCACATATACTGCGCTACACTTTTACCTCATACCATGTCTTTACCTCACATCATTCTCCATATCTATGATTTTGTTGTATGTATAATGCGATCTCTTGACGCATATTTGTCCAGTTTTTTGCCATTATACCCCAAAGCATAAGTTCGTTTAAAAAGTGCATATACTTAGTTGCACAACTTTTGATCGCCTTAACTCATACCAGCAAAAATGTGTCACCAGAGTACAATAATCCAATGAAAACAAACAATACGGTACAAAATAAGAACAATAGTCAGATAGATACGCGTTTTCTCATCAAGGTGTACTCAAACCAGCATCACAAAACATGTTGTAGACCCATACTTTTAATCGAAGCTCTTGCACAATGTGATCCCATTTTCTTGACATAACAGAATCCCCAAATACTCTCTTAAATGCAGAAAACACTACCTCAATTATCCAACGTTGACCATATCTAACACGTTTTTTCCACTCTGCTTGGTTTTTTAACATTGCATCATTTGGAGTAAATGCAAGATGCTTTATTTCTTCCAAGCTGCTCACGAACCGCATCGTTACGTGCATAACGACCAGCATGAAGTGCAGAATTTGATCGAACCTTTATCATAGGTTTAATGCCAAGCTTTTGGTAGCGGTTAAAATTGGCGTTTGTATCATACGCACCATCTCCATACAGTACGATATTGCATTTGTCCGCAGCTGTCGTGGATGCTATCTTGGATGCTGCCTTTAACAAGATAGAGAATTGCGAGCTATCTGTTTTCTCCTCTGTGGTGACTGTAAAAGAGACAATTTTTCGAGTTTTAACATTTATGAGAAAATGTATCTTGATAAATCCGCGCCGTATCTTCCATTTGTCACGTATCCATTCGCCACGCTCATTTGGTTTTATGCCACTACCATCTATTGCAAGATAGATATCTTTTAACTGATCAGATGGACTTTCAGGTATCTTTATTTTTAGTGCATTTATTCTGCGGCATATTGTGGTATGATCTGGAGCATTTGAACCTAGAACATTCTGTGCAATTCCTTGACACGCTCTATATGAGATACCCGTGTATGTTTTGATTATTGCAAGACTCTCAAATAGTTTATCCGAATACACAAATCGCCTTCCATTCTTTCCTTTATTTTTAATCTTTACTTGTTTTTTCCAAGATTTGGATTTTTGAATGGTTAGATGCGTGCCCCATTTGACGTATTTGCTATCAGCCATGTATGCAGAACCTCCTGATTGCACACATGTCATCTAAAATCCGTACAGTAAACAATACCATCGTATTCAACGTGGATCATTCCTGATGTTGGTTATTTTCATCAATAACCCATAATCATGGTGTGATCTATTTGTTTAGGTTTGAATTCTGTCTATATGGTATTTAGGCAGGTTATGCAACTAAGTAATTATTGTCAGACGATTTATTTATCTTGCTGTTCGCATAATATGACAAATAACGAAATGATGCCCACAAACATAGTTCCAAGGATTATGGCATCTATTGTAGATATTTCTGGAATGTCATTTGAAATTAATTTGGTCAGACCAAAATGATTGGCCCCTAGTAAAGTAATTATAATAAATCCTAATGGTCTTACAAGTGCGTTCACAATACCATTGAATTTATTTTTTGACACTTGTATAATACAATAATCATCAAGATTTATTGGTTTTTTCATATTAATTCAGGATTTTAGTTTTGAAATAATTGCCAATATGATTGGAGAACCTGCGATAATTGGCAAAATTATATTTATTGGAAATGGTGTTGTTGCTACTAATGTTAAAGCCCCAATACCACATAAAGCTAAAAATGCATATAGTGATTTTCCAGTCTTAGCTTTTGTTCTAATGTTCAATTTTGATGAAGATTGCACATTTTTTTGATCTAGAGTTACGTTTTGTGAATTATTGGCAGATAATTTTGAAATTTGATCTTGCATGTTTGCCATTACATTAAAAATTTTAGACAATTCTTTTGAATTGATATGTTCGTTCTGATATTTTTTATTCAAATCTTTTATTATAATATCTTGGAAGTCCATATTGTTTACATGAATATTATCAACCATTGCTCTATAATGTTTAAGTTCTTTAAGAGTGTGATAATTTAGTCCATTCTCACGTTCCAACATATTCATTAATTGAATAAATGATGTTAGTATTTTGGCATACATTTCATCATTAATTCTACTTTCGGATATTGATTTGTTGATTGTAACCCATATGTCACTAAATAATTTATTTTTTAAATTACTTCGATCCTCAGTAATTGTCGGCATAACTGTTTTATCATGAATTGATATTATGGAATTTTCATAATTTTCTTCCACACTCATTTCAGATTCTTCTACTTCATTAACCATTATTATCCTCTACGAGAACGTAATCTAAATGATGTTTCCATGTTTGATTCCGATAACATACGATTATTTCTTAGTTGTAACGTAATTCTCATAAATTTAATGAGCGATTTGTAAATATCCAATTCCTTATTTTCAGCATAAGCCTTTTTTATTTCCAAGATAATTCCTACTAGATCACTATATGCAGAGTCAGTACCTTTATGAACCATAATTTCTGCGTCATATAATTTATTTAGATCATATAACCGATCATATAATACACCACCGATTAGTAATTCAATATCCAGTTCTAAATCAAATGCTAATGAACGTATATCAAACGAAAAACTTTTTGCGTTATCCAAAGAATAACGTTTTACAGTTTCTATAATATTATCTAACTTGTTCACAATCACTGCGTTGTGGTCTTTCAATACTCGTATGCATTCATAATTGATTTATTAATGTATATATAGATTCAAAGCTCAATATCAACAGACGTATGAGGTCACGTCCCTGCCTATAATTATCAAGAAAGTTCTAACCATATGTGCCCAAGAGATCAAAGAATTCAGATGGTTATTTAAATGACAAATCCAAAAGAAAGCCTCAAAATGCAAACAAAAACACTAGGGCTGTTGGGAGCAAGTCCATGTTTGTTGGAGTTGACGCGCATAAGAAATTTCTCCAGATAGCAATGGTTGACAACAAAGGTATTAAACGTGCGAGTTGAAAACCGACATGCAGACATTAGAAAACTTTTCCAAACAAGTATACCAAAGAATGTAAAAGTCGTGATGGAATCATCGTCTGTTTGGCATGGATTATTTCGATACATGACAGACAGACTGGATCTTGATGTTGTTCTCTCAAATCCATACCAAACAAAAGCTATTGCAGCATCCACTAAAAAAACAGACAAGGTTGATGCACAAATCCTAGCAGACTTGTTGCGTGGAGGATATATTAACAAATGTTATGTGCCAAACAAAAAGACAGTTGAGCAAAGGCAGCTGGTCCGGTACAGACACAAGCTAGTTCAAGCAAGAACATCATTGAAAAACTCTAAAAACTCTATACATGGAATATTACTCCAAAAAGGAATAAAGATTCCTGGACGTACATTTTCCGACAAATATGTCGCAAGCCTCAAGGCCATAAAGGACTATAGGATAAACGGCTTTCTTGCATCTATTCATCTTTACGATCAGAAAATAACAGATGCCAACATGATGATCTACAAGAGTGCACGCACAAGCATAGATACTAAAGACGATTCCTGGAATTGCTGATTTTACAGCTTTGACGATTGCATCAGAGATTGACAGTATTGAAAGATTTTCAGATCCTGAAAAACTCAAATCATATGCAGGACTTGTTCCATCAGTTCGCAACTCTGCTGACGTGGTGCATCATGGCCACATAACGAAAAGAGGTAGTAGAATGTTACGATGGGTTTTAGTAGAATCAATCCATTCTCACGTGTTGCATGCACCAAAAAGCGATATTGCAATATTTTACAAAAGACTTGCAAAAAAGAGAGGCAATTCCAAAGCCGTCGTTGCAGCGGCAGCAAAGATGCTAAAAGTCATTTACTGGTTGCTAAAAGATGGGAGAGATTTTGAACAAAATTATAGTTAGATGTACAACCGCGAGTAAATGTATGGAGATAATGCTCCGATGTTCTAGCTGCGGCAAGCTCTAACAAGTGGACGAAGATGGTTGTGGGAATAATGTCCCGAATAGATGTATGTCTCTCTCCATTTAATGAGAAAACCACACATAGCGAACGCTATACAATAATACGCAAAAAAGCACGGAATGCTTAAAAACAATGCACATAGATGCATTTACGCACAAAAATACGGAGTAGCTGACCTCATACGATTTTTTCCTCAATATTGAGTAAATTTTTAATTTTAGCTTGAATTTTTATATACAGTTCAATTATGTTATATGGGATCAGCATTAATCTAAATTCAATATTTTAATGAAAATTTGTATTTATTGTAAAACTCTGTTTTTAATACCTAAAATTGATTTTACTGTTTTTGGTATTGAGTATGTTATACGACTGGTTATTTTTATACGAAACATGAATTAGTAATTGACAGTATATTTATAACATGATTTATAATGATTACGAATGCAGTACATTGTATCATATGATTTAAGCGATTATGCTGGTATCGATTATGAAGTGGTTAATGCAAATGTATTAAAATCATACTGTAGATCATGTCAAATATTATCTACAACTTTTCTTATAATTTCTAATGATGATGCAGTGTCAATACAAAATTGGTTTAAAAATATAGTTGACGATCCAAATAAAATCAATGTGATTGTTATAGAATATATTCATCAGGTTAATAATCTCAAAGATGTTATACAATCCGAAATATTCAAATTAGAAATCTGTGATCACTGACAGATATGTATTAGATCTTATGCATAATCAAATTTTAAATTGAAAATGTTAAATTTTTAGGTATAAATTATATCAACTATTTTGAAAACGGATCAATTATGTATATGAACTAATGTAAAAACAATTGAAATCATCATGTTGCCTTTGATCCTTAATGATAATAACATATATACCCCAAAGCATAAGTTCGTTTAAAAAATGCATAGCAACCTTTTTTGATCACCTCGTTTACAACAATTCATGCAAGTCAGTGACGAGGATCTCCTTCAGGCTTATAACAAATGCAAAGATATACGCATGATAGCACGATTGCATGCCATGTGTCTGATGCAGATACGTGGTCTGGACATGACAGAGACAGCATCTTCTATGTTCCGAACGTACCAGTTTGTATACAAATGGCACGATCGATATCAAAAATACGGACTCAAAGGCCTGGAGGAAGGGTCCAGATGCGGTCGTCCACCTTTGGTGTGCTCACACACCATGATGCAGATGGAAAAAACATTTACAGAAACAGGAACCATGATACTTCCAAAGCAGGTACGCGAATATATTAAAAATAAAACTGGAATTACATACCATATTACACATGTTTACAGAATTATGCGTGGATGGAAACTAGAAGCAAAAGTTCCACAAAAAAATACACGCCAGCGCCTACATCATACGATGAATGCTATACATGGTATAGGAGCATAACGCAGATAATTACGCACGAAATGTCAAAGAGGACAAAAATTTTCGTCCAGGATGAGAGCATAGTCAACAGCGATGGAAAGATGATCAAAAAATACTGGTGCAACGAGGATGAGCGCCCCATCTATCGATGGAAGGGTGATCATCGAAAATTCATAGCATACGGAATGATCTCAATTTCTGGTGAGCGATTTTTTAGATCGTATGATAAATTTGATGGTCCAACATTTCTACGATACGTAAAAGATGCAGTTGCAAAATACGGTCGCATAATGATAATTGCTGACAGAGCCAGTCAACACAGAACAAAAGATCTTGAAAGATATGTGCAGGAAAACCAAGACAAAATTCGAATCGAATATCTTCCAAAAGCATCACCACAACACAACATCATGGAGACAATCTGGTTTGTTGCCAAGCAGGCTATGGATCATTCAGAGTACTATCCACAACTAGAGGATAAGAGAAGTAATTTCACGAAATATCTGAGAACAAAGAAACTGCCTAATAACGTTACAGATTATTTTAAACCAAAGATGGAGGATTTTTTAACGAACTTATGATCTGGGGTATATGTTCATATTGTTTACATGAACCATTTGTACTACAACGATTCTGTCACGTATGTTTGGATCTCTTTCTTTCCTATGGGCGTCTTTGAGTTGTTTACTTAGATTGTCCATACATGATTGAGAATGTGCCGATCAAAAAACTTTGCGGTGAATGTGAATTCCAAAAGACTTATGCTCCACACTATACGTTTGCGATATATTTTCAAGAATCCTTGTAAATCATCACGATGCCATCGGAGCATCCTGCCCATTGCATCAAATCCTTTTACACGAATATTTTTTTTTGGCATTATTACAGGAATACGTCCACCATCTTCGATGAGTGTGAATATAGTATGTGAAAGATATGCTGCATCAAGTATCACATAGGCTGAACCTTGTGGTATTTTTTTACACATTTGTTCAAATACAGGTGCATCATGACGTCTTCCATCAGTAACCACATGTGCTATGATCATACCATTTTTTGCTCTCACAATGTGTAGTTTGCGATAATCACGCCTAGAACTAATACCATTTTTTGCATCCAGCCATGTACGTTGACCATTTATTGCAAATCCAGTAGAATCTCCATACAAAGTACCTTTCATACCAGGTCTGCTGATGTATCCACGTGATAAAATCTTCTCGAATTCTACAAAAAGATGCATGCAATGCAGATCTTGAAGGTACTTTTTTTAAGTAGAGGGATTCTAGTAATTTTGGTGTGTCTTTTAGATAGTCTACAAGTTCATCGAATGACAGCTGACGCATTGTCTTAAAGACAAGGCAGGTTGCTATTCCGATGGGGTCAAAGCCATGTTGTCCTAACGGACTTGAATCCCATGGCTTTATCCCTTGTTTTCTTGCTTTCATAGATACTGTGATCAACATATTTTGCGTTCTGTCGAATTCTCCTTTTCGTCTGTGCTTTGATAATTTCATTAAAATTGATTTGATCTACTGATCAAAAGTTTTTGCGGTCGTATGAAACCATGATCTAAAAGTGTTACGGCGAATTTTTGGTGCTATTCATGGACAGAGCCTATATGCTCTTTTAGTATGAGGTCACTTCATGACTAACAAATTAGTCAATAACACAATCATGTTGATCAAGGATTATCAATAAACAATCCATTTCATGAGTAGACGTCCGACATACAATGAATTGAAATAATGCATGAGAGTTTATACAGAAAAGACATGAAACAATATCAAAAATGGTACATCAGATTGATGTACTGGATAAAAAAATACATTTTTCTAGAATCGGCTTGCATATTACGAAAATCCCACGGTAAGAACGTCTTTGGAGAGGTGTTTCGTATCGTTTAATATCTTACCTCATACAGTGATTAAATATGAAAAAATGTCCATATTGTTCTAGCACGAATATAAGAAATCGTAAGGATGATCCTTTGTTATGGGATTGTTTTGATTGTCATCTTACATGGTAGATGGTTTGATACAAGATCACTATTCATGTACCGATAAGTTGAGCCAAAATGAGCAAGAGTTTTTATTTATCGTCGTGTTATAGATTATCGTGAGGGCAATATGTCTTATTACAACAAAACCAGGTAAAATTGATTCAACTATCGAATTGATAAAAAAGAAACGAAAGATAAAGAAAGATATTGCTATTGTAACAGGTAGGGCAGATATTTGTGTATTTCTCAAAGGAACTCTAGATGAAATAAATTCCACAGTTATCAACTATAAACAAATCAAAGATATTTCATCTACAGAAACTCTTGTAGAAATAGAGGTTGATTTAGGATGGTAAAGGCAATAATTTTAGTAAAATCATCAAAAAAATTAATTGCTGCCAAACTAGGCAAAATTGATCAAATATTTGAGTCATTTCCAGTTAGTGGTCAATTTGATGCAGTAGTTAGAATAGATGTTGAAGATCTGATCAAAATAAAAGAAATTGCCACAGAGATACAAAAGATGGTTGGCGTCGAACGTACAGAAACAATGATCGAGGTTAATTCTAATTGAAATTATTAGTTACACTTAATTTTACGCGTGTGATGTTATAATCATGCATATAACACGTCTTGGTAATGTAATACTAGCTGTTAAAGATTTAGACAAAGCCGTAGAATTTTATCATGATGTAATAGGTTTACCAATAAAAAATCAACGTAGGACTTGGGTAGATTTAGGAACGACAGGTGCACTCATTAGTTTACATCCTGCATCACTTACAGCAGAACATGTTGGAAGTTCTATCGATAATGGTATTACCATTGGATTTACTGTTGGAGATGTGACATCTGCTGTTGAAGAAATACGATCAAAAAACATACCCATACTTCGAGATGTAATAGAACGTGATGCAGGAAAAAACGCAATAATACAAGATCCAGATGGTTATCTAGTATCACTTTTTGAACCAACGTTCAAAGATGCCGCACAACAAGCAGCAGGCGGATATCATGGATTTACTCCAAGTTAGTAATAACAAATGTCATGCAATATTCATCAAACCATATGTGTTAGTTGATCTTGAAAAAATACATATTCATACTGCCGAGAATAAGTATTTGTAACTCAAACATCAAACGTCCTTGCCTAGTCTGTTGCAAAAGATTCCCAATATTGAAAATATCATGATATGATTTGGGTATGAAAACTCAAGTAGTCCTTGCCACAAAATATTTGGATCACCATATTATACTGTTAATCATGAATAAAGAACAGCAAAACATACACGATGTGATTAAACGTACTAGGGATGTAAACGAACGAGGCAGAATGCATTTGGTAGTCATGGTAAAGTTTGAAGGGCATCCTCCAACTAGAGCTGCACAATTGTTATCAAAAAGTGAGTATTGATTGCATGAAACTGTACGAACAATTCAGATTAAAAGGTCTAAAAACTCTGCCCATATAAGGTAGACCCTTTTCATTATCAAATACAAAATTTAAAAAAATAGTCAACGAGTGTAAAAATACAAACGGCTCTTGATCCAAAAGTGATAATATACAACATTGAACAAAAGACTAGAATGCATTATCATATATCGAATGTTGGAAAAAGACCAAGTTCCCGCAAAGATCCAGAGTTTACGTCAATGCAGCACTAGTATCTGTATGTCGTAACTGATCGTATAACACTAGGAATAGAATACGCACACTTGAAAATCACAGATTTACGGTCATGGCTCAAGTTGAGTGTATCATAAAATATGATTCATTATCTAGGAAAAAACATTGGATTGAAAAAGGTAATGATTATTACGTAAAGGTAACAAACTCACATAAAAAAATAGTCGTCTTTATCATGGATGGTAGACAAATGTTTACAAGCTTTGCAAAATCATTTCTTAAATTCCTAAAAATAACATACTGGAGATTTGGCAAGATCTGTATGATTGTGGAGAGTTGCACAGCATAAAAGATCAAAGATCGTCCAAAAATATCTCTCAGAATATAGAGATAAAGCTGTTGTTCTTCCTAAAAAGTTTACCATTTCTGAATAGTTAAAGGATGCAGGTGTCAGGCCAAACGTGCATTGGCAGTCTCAATATTTTAAAACTGTAAGATTCAAACTGTCAGTCATGAAATATATTATGTGAAAAGATGCATGTTGTAAATTATTTATGATCGTTGGTATAGCATACATCAAAAAAATATAATTATAACAACTTACTCCATTGCGTCTTGTGATCGATGTTCTTCAAGATACGCCTTACGCATTTCATTATCTTGTTTTTTATCGAATACAATATCATCATCTACTATTATAATCCCGCCATCCGATGGTAGATCATCTTTAGATTTCTTTGGTTTTTTCTTTGATCTCTTTACACTAGATTTTTTTACTTGGGTTTTTATCGGTTTTTTTACCCGCTTTTTCGTTATGGNTTTGCAAAATAGTCTACATTTGGATGACCATTTTTGTATTTTTTAACAGGTCTTTTTCTACCAAAAATGTCTTTTTTTGTATAAATCCAGACCATGTTTTGTATTGTGTTGGATTTATAAAAACTATACTCGAGTACAAATCCGTATAATTTATTCAAGTGTAGAATTACACGTATAAATAAAATGCCGTGATTTGGTAATATTTCTAATAGTTTATCTTGCCAAGATTACTTGCATTTTGACCAATTGATTGACAATTTCATTCAATATTATGTAAGTTGAATCATTTGTAAAGATAAGTCAGATAATGATTAAATGCACCCTCTAATCATAACCTGTTTCATGCAAAAACTGTTACCATCATATGGGATCCACACCAGCATAATCAAGATAACCATAAAAAATAAAAAGAAACGTGTTTAACAAATAAACATGGTTGTAACTGCCAATGAAAATACCAGCATCCTTTGTATCTCTCACATCGCAGATGCAGATGGAGTGTGTGCTGCGGGGTTAATAAAGCACATTTTTGGAGGAGATACTATTCTAGTACAAACTAGTGAATTCATCAAAGAGGTAGAAAAAGTTTCAAATTATGAAATGTTAAAATCATTATACATATGTGATTTTGGTATTGATGAAGAGAATGAAGAACGTTTTATTAAAATTATGGAGAAACTTTTAGTTAGAAACATTAGTATAACCTACATCGACCACCACCCTTTAAATTCAGAGTTAAAGAAACGCCTAAAACTTATTGGTATTAAAATTATTCATAATGACGACGAATGTGCAACTGTTTTAGTATACAAAGAATTTCACGAAAAATTTACATACAAAATGCAATTTATATCCGCATGTGCAGCAATAACAGACTATGTAGATAAATCTCTAGAAAGTTCTAAGTTAGTATCTATGTTTGACAGACAATATTTATTTGCGAACGCGACTATGCTTACTTATTACATATCAAATAAACTAAAAGATGATAAAGCTATGAAAGATCTAGTGAAAGATCTGTCAAATTCTAAATTTCCATGTGAAATTCAAGGATTTTTTAAAAGTATAGAAATCGAAATGCCAAAAATAGTAGGATTGATGCAATATGTAAAAGAACATGTAGTGGTTTTGGATAATTTGGCATATGTCGAGATCAAAGGGGAATATCGTCCCAAAGATGCGGCACATTTTATTCATGGACTATCACACAAAAATGTTGGTATTGCATATAAAAAAAATCATAAATGTTGTGGTTTATCAATAAAGGGTTCTGGAACACAGCCACATCTAGGAATGTTATCTAGAAAAATATCTCCGTTGTTTGAGGGATCTGGAAATGGACATAAAGATGCATGCGGTTGTCGCATACCAGAACAAAATATAACTTCCTTTATACAAGAATTTAACACACAACTTGGGAAACATGTTTATGATCAACAATAAGAATAAAATGATCTAAATTAAAACTCTAATTTTTAAAACCTACTTGGTACGTAATGTGTTAAAACTGGTCAGATTAAGATGATGTTCATCCTGAGTTTTTGGACATATTTTCATTAGAGCTTATGCGTAATCGACATAATTCCATCTAAAATAATCAATAGATTTAGATCATGTGATAACGTGTGACAAACATTGAGAAACTTGAAAAAGAACGTATATGTCACAGACGTTAATTAATGTATGAGGTCATGTCCATGCTTATAATTATCAAGAAAGTTCCGCATTTACGCACAAAAATACAGAGTAGCTACTCATACGTATCAGAAGAAAAAAAGAAGAATTTTAAAAAAATGAATATAATTTTAATCCCCATCAAAGGCGAGACATTAATTAATTCCATACACAAAGAGATAACGAGGAAGATATAGATGGATAGTGAATTTCAAGATCAAATGTTAGATAAATATGATGTTTACCTTTGTTCATCAGGATATGAAGATAGGACATGTGGTGGCATACAGAATATCAAAAATGATACAAAATTTGAACACTCTTTTATGATATTATTGGAACTAGATGATCCGAGATTACTTGAAAGTAATCGAGCAAATGCAGAAAAAATTAGAGAAAATCTTGCAAGACATTCTAGCGTGCCAAAATCTGTTAGTTTCAAACCCGAACAAATATCGGAATTTACTAATTTTTTATATGAAAATACAAGTGACCATCAAAGTATTCTGATAGATGTTACATCTTTTACAAGATCTTTTCTTTATTCAATTTTAAATGTATGTATACGAAAATATCTCAACACCCATCTAATATATTCAGAGCCAGAAAAATATACCGAAAATTATGCACAAGGTTTAGAGGATGTAATCATAATGCCATCAAATCCTGGAATTCCAAATCAGTCTAAAAAAATTCTATTAGTTTTGTTTTTAGGATGGGAAAATATCCGACTTGAATCTTTGATAGAGCGATGGGAACCTACTAAAGTCATTACCATGATAGAATTTGCAGATGACGAAAGAGGAGATTGGAATAAAAAAACTAGAGATAATTGTAAAAATATAATTGATAGTTATGAATGCATGGAAATTCCTGCATTAAATCCACGAGAATCGCTTGCACGATTAGAAGGAGTCTATAATCGCCATGGTGAAGAATATGACATATGTCTTGCAAATGGAGGTTCCAAAGTTCACTGTTTTGCCATATCAGAATTTGCATCTAGGCATCCTGAAGTACAGATAATATATCCAAAGCCATACAGATGGCAGCAGGAGTCATTATCAAAGGATAATATTATTCCAACTTCATCAGGAATTGGCGAAACTCATTTTTTCAAATTTCCAATATGCGCACCAATAGAAGAAATCCCAGTTTGAAAATATTAGAATATCTATTAGATAGTAGTACGAGGTCACGTCCCTGCCTATAATTATCAAGAAAGTTCTGCATTGACGCACAAAAATACGGAGTAGCTGACCTCATACAGATAGTATGTATAATCATTCAAATCCATTTTTTGTACGCGGTTAATTACTCTGTATTTTTATGCGTAAATGTATCTATGTGCATTATTTTCAAGTATTCCGTGTTTTCTTGCGTATTATTGTATGGCGTTCACCATGTATGGTTTTCCCATTAAAAATGAGAATCTATTCGGGACATTATCCCACAACCATCTTCGTCCACTTGTTAGAGATTACCACAGTTAAAACATCGGAGCATTATCTCCATACATTTACTCGTGGTTGTGCATCTAACTGTAATTTTGTTCAAAATCTCTCCAATCTTTTAGCAACCAGTAAATGACCTTTAACATCTTTGTTACAGCTGCAATTGCGGCTTTGGAACTACATCTCTCTTTTGCAAGTCTTTTGTAAAATATCATTTTTTGGTACATGCAACATGTGAGAACGGATTAATTCTACTAAAACCCATCGTAACATTCTTTGTGACCATAATGCACCCATGTCAGCAGACTGATGGAGCAAGTCCTGCATATGATTTGAGTTTTTCAGGATCTGAAAATCTTTCAATCTCTGACGCAATAGTCAAAGCTGTAAAATCAGAAATTCCAGGAACTGTCTTGAGTATCTATGCTTGTGTGCACACTCTTGTAGATCATCATGTTGGCATCTGCTATTTTCTGATCGTAAAGGTAAATAGATGCAAGAAAGCCATTTATCCTATATGGCCTTGAGGCTTGCGATATATTTGTAGGAAAATGTACGTCCAGGAATTTTATTTCTTTTTGGAGTAATATTCCATGTGTTATGGACACTCTTGTCCGAACAAGATTGTGTCTGTACCGGATCAATTGCCTTTACTCAACTGTCTTTTTATTTGGCACGTAACATTTGTTGATATGTCCTCTACACAACAAGTTTGCTAGGATTTGTGCATCAACCTTGTCTATTTTTTTAATGGATGCCACAATAGCTTTTGTCTGGTATGGATTTGAGAGAACAACATCAAGATCCAGTCTATCGGTCATATATCGAAATAACTCATACCAGATAGATGATGATTCCATCACGATCTTTGGCACGCTTGTTTGGAAAAATTTTCTAATGTCTTCGCGTCGATTTTCAACTCGCACATTTAATACCTTTGCTGTCAACCATTGCTATCTGGAAAAATTTCTTGTGCACGTCAACTCCAACGAACATGGACTTTCTCCCAACAGCCCTAGTGTTTTTGTTTGCATTTTGGGTCTTTCTTTTGGACTTGGATTTGTCATTTAGACAATCATCTGAATTCCTTGATCTCTTGGGCACATATGATTAAAAACTCGAGTTATGCAACTAAGTAAAATCTATCGTAAAACTTTTAGATCATGCTAAAATGACACATCGATGCTCAAACTTGATACACAAATTGGATCGTCCATCTTAAAACGATTGTCTTGTAAGCGGCTCTGTCCATGAATACGAGAATTCATCAATAATTCCAACACATTTACCTGCAATCCCATCCAAATTAACGATATCAAAATCACTCAAACCATCAAAATGCACAAATCTAGATTTTTGAGTATAGCCAAGGCTAGAAAGACGAATCCAACATCTGTTGCATCAGAGTTAGTTCGTTGCCAATACGTGAAGATTATGACACAAGACAAAAAAGCCCAATTCAATTTTCTGTGTATCAAGCTTGCGTGCACTCAAGGTACCAGATAGTCTTCTTTTCATAGATGAAAACGTAGATTCTACATTACTACGTTTGCGATATATTTTCAAGAATCCTTGTAAATCATCACGATGCCATCGGAGCATCCTGCCCATTGCATCAAATCCTTTTACACGAATATTTTTTT
>JAJIZT010000006.1 GCA_029948415.1 Cenarchaeum symbiont of Oopsacas minuta | reverse complement strand
TCAAGAGATCGCATTATACATACAACAAAATCATAGATATGGAGAATGATGTGAGGTAAAGACATGGTATGAGGTAAAAGTGTAGCGCAGTATATGTGAAATGTCATGTACAAAAATTAGTAATGAAACAAAGTCTTATCGGATAAAACTTTAAACACATGCATAATAGTAACTTAACTATGCGAGACAAAATAGGTGGACGTCCGTTTGAAGTGAAAAAATTTGGTGACAAATACATTATTAGTTTTTATCCGATGACAACCAATGCAAAAAATCCAGATGCTGTACTGTTCAGATTGACCTTGACTAGTATAGAATTAAAGAAACTAACAAAGATGTGCTCTTAAATATAAAAAATCTATAATGTATCACTAAATATTATCAATGTTTTTTACTGCATCAGTTATAATTTTTGATGATTTTTTTATTTCTTCAAGCGTATTAAACCGTCCAAGTCCTATACGTATGGATGAATGTGCATCATTTTCATTTAGACCGATGGCAAGAAGTACATGTGACGGTTCTACCGTTTGAGTAGTGCATGCAGAACCAGAGGATATAGCAAGCTTTTTTGAGACAGAATTTATTATAGCTTTACTCTCTATTCCGGGAAAACAAATGCTCAAATTGTGTGCAAGTCGATCTTTTTTGGATCCGTTTAGCGCCCCCCCTACTTTTTCAAATTCTGTAAGCATAATATCAGACCACAATATGAATTGTTTTTGTTCTTTCAGCATCTCCTTAGATGCTATATCTGCGGCCTTGCCAAATCCAACGATTCCTGGTATGTTTAAAGTTCCAGAACGTATGTCTCTTTCTTGACCTCCGCCATGTAATATCGGGCTTGGTTTGATCCGTGGATTGATCCCACGTACATAAAGTGCTCCAACTCCTTTTGGCCCATACATTTTGTGTGCAGATATGGACATAAGATCAATATTCATTTTTACCACGTCAATTGGAATTCGACCTATTGCCTGTGCTGCATCAGTATGAAATATGATATTTCTCTTGTGGGCAATTTTTCCAATCTCTTCAATATCAGCAATAGTACCAATTTCGTTATTTGCAGCCATAATGGATATCAATACGGTGGAATCTGTTATTGTATCTTCTAATTCTTTCAAGTTGATCCTTCCCTTCTTATCCACAGACAGATATGTAACTGATTTTTCCTGCGTTTCAATATATTCTGCAGTGGCTAAAACTGCCTTGTGCTCTGTGACGCATGTTATCATATGATTGCCTCTATCTTTATACTGGTTCATAGTTCCAATGATTGCCAAGTTGTCCGATTCTGTAGCTCCGCTGGTAAACACAATTTCAGTAGGTCTTGATCCTATCAAATTAGCTATGGATTTTCTAGATGATTCTACTGCTAACGAAGCATCATGGCCAAATTTATGATCCAAACTAGACGCATTGCCAAAATCATCTGTTAGGTATGGCATCATGTGATCTAATACACGTCGATCAAGTGGTGTTGTGGCATGATGATCCAAGTATATTGGAAACTGCATCTATCTTACTTCCATCAGTTTTGAAAAGTCATCGAGATCATTGATCCTAGGATGCAACATACCAGCCCCTCTGTTCAGATGTGCTCTGAGCATTCTGTCACTGTATTTTTCATAATCCAATTTATCATCTTCCAAGCGTTGTCGCATGATTACATCAAAGATCTGATCATATTCTCCAAATAACACATGCAGTGGTAGATCCATACCGTTCTCATCATATATGTCTACATTTGGAATTGTATTATCACGCAATGATAAACATATTCCGTATCGTGCTAGTACATTTATTGGTAAATGAGTTTTGCCTTTCAACAAGGATAACAAAGTTTGTGATTTTGAGCTAAGTCGGATTCTATTTTGTAACAATTTCTTCCTCCATTACATATCCATCTATGATGTTTGTTACGCGCGATGATCCATCTTGAACTAAACTGTATGTTTTTGATATATAGTTTCTAAGTTTTGTATATTCCTTTTGATCTATTTCTTTATCGGTGGACAACATTACTATTTGATGTGAAGCAAACGGATAGAATGATTCTATTAAATTAGAGCGATGTACACCATCAAGTCTTGCAAGTGGAGTATCAATTACAAAAGGCAACGGTCGTTCAGAAGTTCTAGCTAGAGCCCAAAGTAATGAAGTACCTACCATCTGTTTTTCGCCCATGGACATAAGACCTCCAGTTATAGAATCTCCATTTTTATCATAAGGAATTATTGAAAAATTATCATTGTCAATTGATACCCGGTTTATCATGTTTTTACGCATTAACACATGTATAGATTCCAACAAGTTTTCCTCAAGTCGAATCATTTTTTTTGCTCTCAAACCTGCATAATACAAAGTCAAGGTTTTTTGCATAAGTCCTGCTAACGTCACTCCAGTCGAATTTTTACCATTCAAATGTGCAGATTTTAGCAGTTTTTCCATTCTAGATTGAACGATCCTAAGATATGATTCCTTTGAAGATATCTTACGATCCAGCTCGTCAATCTCATTTTTTACTCTTCCAAGTTCAAGATTTAATGCGTTCAATTCTGTGATTTTGGGTCCGATTTCATCATCTTTTGGAACATTTGCTAGATTCATCTCTACTTGGAGTAATTTTTTCTTGAGATCAGCATATTTACTCGACGTGTTGTAGAGAGATGTTATTTCTTTTTTCTTATTTATCACCATATAGATTATTTTATCACGTTCATTTGGAGACAGATCAAAATATAGATTATTTCCCGTACATTCATCAAGTAATTGGTTTAAAATTTCAAGCACGGTAGATCTATTTAGTTTTGAAATTTTCTTGGATGTGATTTCATTATTTTCTATACTCACAATTTTTTTTTCGATCAAATTTTTAGCAAATCTTCCACCAGACATTTTTATGTCACTCTCAAGTTTTTTTGTTATTCGAGATAGAAATTGATCTGGCAATATGCAAAATGGGATCGTGCTTTCCAGCATAGATGTCAAATTTTCATGCAAATGGGTTACATTCGATTCAGATATACTCTTTTGTGAAATTAGAGTTTCACGTTTCTTAGAATACCATCCTCCCATGTGTAGTATTTCACTTTCCAACACTCTTATTTTAGTCACCACATCATCGTGTTCTTGTGATTTATGTTTACGTTCATCGCGTAGAATCGTAATGCTATTTTGTATGTCATTTTTCTCTTCTTCTTGTTCTTGAAATTGTTTGGTTAATGTTGGATCGGTTTTGCCAGATTTCCTCATTACATATACTTCTAGATCGGATTTTAATCTCTTTACAAGTTCTGTACCAAGAAGCATGTCAAATGATTTTTTTAGTTCTGGATTTCTGCCTTGTTTATTCCATTTTGCTATCTTTGTCATCCTATCACCGTCAAAAAAGAACAATTTGGTTATACCAAACGGAATAAGTCCCTCAATGAACTGTCGCCATTGTTCATCATCCATTTCAAGCATACGTTTGCCGTTTTTTTCTATAATGAGGGATTCTTCAAAGTCTCCACCGCCTCGAATCCATTCACGTTTGACCATATACGTGTCATTCTGACCGTTGTGATGGAACTGGAATGATACAGAAAGTGATGCATGGTTTGTTCTAATGCCCAGACTGCGATGCATTCTATCTTGAATGAATTTGCTGTAATCTTTTTTTGTAGCTTGAGAACCCAAATATATTCTACCATATAATGCAACCATCATGGCTTCTAGTATGGTTGTCTTGCCGTTACCGTTAAGGCCACGGATCAACACTATGGGTTTGTTTACAGTACAAGAAAGATCTAGCTCGTTACGACCTTTGTATACACCATAATTTTCTAACGCTAGATTAGTAAGTAACATCAGATTCGCACCTCTTCCATCTGTTTCTTTCGTTTTCTTTCAACATCTACTGCCTTTTTCATATCTCCCCACTCTTCTGATAACAATTTTTCCAGTTTAGGATGTATTTTTTGCCTATGTGATGCACCTTGTGTTTCAAATTCTGCATTAAGTGCTCTAGCAATCAACAATGATGGAACACCATTGTCTTTACAAGCTCTTTCAAGTTCTTCTTGTTCTATGACTCCAAATGTTCCCATATCATCCATGTTGGAAGATATTGATTTGTCTGTGATTTCACGATATATTTCATATACAGAATTTTTCCAATCTCCTCTTTCTATTCTCCAAATTCGCTGGATCTCATGAAGTTCTTCTTCAGTTATAAGATCGATATTTGGATCTGGACCATTTTTTCGTACAGCATTCTGTGCCTCGAGCAAAGATACAAGTACTTTTTTACAAAATTCAAACTTGTATGGCCCCATGGTAAGTCGATCATGCCAAAAAACAACGTTACCGTTACGGTGTTTTAAATCGCGAACTTCTTTCTTCTTTTCTGGATCTTGTGTGTCTTTTAGCATTTGTCGTAGTTCTAAAAGAGGTTCCATCCATAATTCGCCACTATCTATAAGATTTTCCATTGAACGATCTCTTTCAACTACTGTGCACACCCAACATCCGAATCTGCTATTTCCACATGATGATGTATTAGTGTCAACGACTAGTGGACATTCAGCAGCATTTGCATCTTGGTACATGGAAAGTAAATCTCGATTGTTTGTACCCCATGGAGTTAACTTGTTTTTTAGTAGATAGTTCCAAACATCTTCGGTAGTAAAATCCTGTAGTGGTGGATAGATGAATGCTTGTGGAAGTGTACTGTGATGAGATAGATGGGATCCTTCTATATGATGTGCATTGATCACCTGAGCTCTAGTGCTACTTTCAGCTTTTCTAGATCCTAGTGCCATTATTACTTCCCCGTATTCAGAGACGCGCTCCTCGATGAATTTGTTTGCACTTTTTATCTTTAATCTGTCTGTGCACCATCGAAAGGTTGTTGAAGGGGCAGGATATCCTTTTCCTAATAAACAGACCCAAAACGTGTCATCAATTTTTGGTCTGACCAAGTTGGTCTTTATTGGAAGATCATTTTCCTTGGCACTTTTTTCCATCTTTTGTAAAGTACTCATTACAGTTTCAACGATCTTTGGTGACTCTACAAGAGTGTCAGATGATATGATGAATATTTCCTTTGATCTTTTCTTCTTTGGAAGTTGAGACATTGCTTTCCAAATTATCTGTATCATGCATGTTGAATCTTTGCCGCCACTAAAGCCTAGAATCCATGGTCTATTGTCTGCCAAATATACCATCTGTATTTCAGATAACAGATCATCCATGGAATGATCCTTAAAAAATGAGTCCATTATTTTGCCCTCCTCTTTGCATCACATTCTTTAAGAATAATGTTTGCGGCACTAATTATACCAGCTCGATTCTTTATCATCTTGCCGTGTAGGACAAATTTACCTTCCCAAAGATCGTTTGTTCTGTTCCAATCTATTCTTGAAAGTCCAACAAGTTTTCGCTTCCAATTTTTTGGAAACTCATCAAGTAAAACTCGTCCTGCTAATCCTAGAGCTTGTAACATATTAGTACTAGCATGGACATAGTCTTTTCGTAGCTCTGTAGCAGTAACTTTTTTTGTGATAAGAAGATTCCAATCTACCATATTTTTAGTTACTTCATTCCAGTAATCTGTAACTAAAGTTTGTTCTTCTTTGGTAAGTATTTTTGATTTACCAAGAATAATTTTTGTTGATTCAGATATTCCATTAAGTGTGAAAACACATTTTGAACGATTTGATATCGTTGTTTTTTCTAGTTCAGTTAAATTATGAAATATTGAGACATTTTTGATCATTTTAACTATAAAGGAAGAGAATGGGTTCCGGTTATCATATAATACACCCAATGATTTGGTAGGTTTTACCGCATTTTTATTTAGATCAGAAAACATTTGTTGGCTTCTCTTCAGACCGATATCTTCAAAAAAAACTACAGATATTGTATCCATACCAAGTTCTGGCATCTCTTCTATTGCTTTTTGTATTGCTGCAACTCTATGCTGTCCATCATTTATCAGAATTGATGCATCTTGGGATATTGAGATAGTGCCAAGATTGCTAGATTTGCTAATTGATGAAGAATGAAAATTTATCTTACCGCCAACTGATACTGTCAGTGATGAAAAAATGTAATCTTTAGGATTATCTATCATGTAATCCCTGATACGAGGTATTCTAGATTTTCTTAGAGTTCTCTGTGCTCTAGATTCTGCAGGTGTGCTCGGATCATAAAACGAGAACAATTTGGCTACAGATTTGAGCGTACACATTGCCACGTAAAAGTCATTTTTGGCCTGATTGCCTTTAACTGCCTCAAATGAGTGAATGTATGAGGTCAGCTATTCCGTATTTTTGTGCGGAAATGCAGAACTTTCTTGATAATTATAGGCAGGGACGTGACCTCATACGAGTGAATATTAGCGATGGTCATACGTATTGTTTTATCGTTTGGAAGTATATTTTTGTTTAGAAAACGTTGTTTTTTATTTATATACTATAAATTAATGAAGTGAAAATAACATGATTGAAAGGCTATTTATCGTAATAATATAATTAACCATCATGAGTAATACGGGAGGCTATAAAATCAATGATCTTGTTTTGAACAAAATCCACGAGATAGCAAAGGACAAAAATGAGGAAGACTTTATCAAAAAATTAATAGACGTTCAGATCCAATGGAGTACTTTAAATAAAGTTGCACCGTATAAGGAAAGGTACCCACGCTTACTTGATGAATATTACCCATTCCAGGAAGATGATCATAATGAGTGACGAGTATGAGATCACGTCGATTAAACTGAAAAATTACAGACAGTATTATGATCAAGTAACGGTCAACATGATCGAGAGAGATAAAGGATTTACAGTTTTTCTTGGAGAAAATGGAGAGGGTAAATCAAATTTGCTTAATGCAATAAATTGGTGCATGTATGGCAAAGAACCACATACAAGAAAATCTGCCAGTTTACCTATAATTAATACCAAGCATCTTGAAGAAGCACCTTTAGAAAGTACATGTGAAGTAATGGTAGAATTAATGATGAAAAAAAATGAGAGTCGCTATGTCATAAGAAGAACATTAAAGGCCACAAAACATGGTCTAGAAGAAAGAGATGTTGATGGATCAAGTGTTTACACTCTTGATGATCAAAACGGTTTACTCATACCAAAAGGATTGGAGGTATTTAACATAAAACGAGAATTTGATATGCTTGATGGGAATAGTGCGTATAAACCAGGTAATCTTAATTTTGATGCACACATAATGGAAATATTACCAGAAAATCTTTCACGTTTTTTTATATTGGATGGAGAATTTCTAGAAAACCTTTTTGATAAATTTGAAGAAATAAAAAAAGGCGTACATCAAATAGCACAAGTGGATTTGCTTGGAGAAGTGGCAGAAAATATAAAAGACATTGTTAGAAAAAACCCAAAAGGATTAAGTGAAGAAATAGAGGAATTAAATAAACAGATACGAAATATTGAGAATCATTTAGAGTCACGTAATGATGATGGAACAATACGCTACAGTCATGATTTACGATGGAATGAAAATGATGGTGGGAAATGTTATGTGGCATCTGGTGAAGCTCGGTTGAAAGATCTAAAAACAGACAGTGAGAACATTACTCAGGAATATAATGAAACACAACAAGAGATAGAGAATATCGGTGCAGAGAGCATGCAAAAGCTGTCTCAGGACGAAAAGGAACAAGAAAGTGAGATAGATTATATGCTCAAAACCAACACGAATCAAGAATGTGAACGCGTGCAGAATTTAGTAAAAAAAGGTCCAATTATTTTTCTAAAAGATGCAATATCGGATGCAATCGACATGATATCAAAAGAGGAAGATAGAGGCGGACTTCCAAACAAAATAAAGAGAATATTTGCAGACGATCTACTAACAGTTGGCAAATGCCTGTGTGGAAATGATTTACATATTAATCATAAAGCACGTAAAAATATAGAAAATATGAGAGATAGATTGTCGAATGATGTAGATGTCGATATCGCGTTAAACATAAGATTTGAAAATAAAAATGCGCTTGAAAATTATGGCAACGTATTGAAAGACATTGATGATGCACGAGACAAATACGAAACTTCAAATGAATCATACAAAAATGCACAAAAAAGACTCAAATTGATTAGAAGTAAAATGGAAAAAACTGGAAATAATGATCATGTGGAACTACTTGTTAAACGAGATAATTTAAGAAAAACTCAAGAAAATATTAATAGAGAAATTGGTAATCTAGAATATGAAATAAAATACAAAAAAAATGAACTTAGAAACATGCAACACAGTAGAAGCAAACTCAATGTCAGAGATAAACGTACAAGAATTTTTCAGCATAATAGAAAAATATGGGAAGATACAAAGACAACAATAGATGGGATGGTAATATCACTAGAAGAAGATCTAAGAGAGAAAATTCAAAATACCATGACCGAATATTTTAAACAAATAATGTATAAAGATGATTTTGATAGAATAACCATAAATGAGAATTTTAATCTCAGATTATTAAAGACAGATAGATGGGATGTCACAGGATCATTATCTGCAGGAGAAAGACTGTTTATGGCTCTATCATTCATTGCAGCATTACGTAAAGTTACTGGCTATCTGTTTCCACTGATAATAGACACGCCACTTGGAAGGGTATCATCTACGCCTAGAGAACTTTTAGGCAAAAAACTACCAGGGTTTTTAGAAGAATCTCAGATAATATTACTTGCTACAGATACAGAGTATATGGCACAAGTTAACAAAGGTGAAAAAAATGGGAAGACCATGAAAGAGCTATTAAATGAAAATGTCAAGACAACAGAATATAGAATAAGATATGATACTAAAAATAGAACATCCACAATCAAACCCATTTCGACCATAGAGGAGCATAACTAAAATGTCATCAGATCTAGAAATTAAATTTCCTACAATACCATATGATGAAAATCATTCTGAAGAATATCATAAACTTAATACTGAAGACTGGTCACCGTTTAAGGGATATGATTTGGCAGAAATATTCATTTTTGCAATGTCATATGCTTATGCTAACAAACTACCTCGTAAACCAATAGAAGGTAGAGATAAAAAACTCCCTCCAAGAGGTTTTGATACACAAATGAGACATATGATGAGAACACTTGCGATACATGAAGAAAGAAATGTCAAAATTGTAAAAGATAGTAACAAAATTGTCAAAATATGTGCAGAATATGCCAATGCAGGATTTTCTGAAATTTATAAAAAAATTAAAGGTTCTACTGCTAATCGCGCTCAGATCCTAGAAGACATGATTGCAGAAAAATGTTAACGCGGTTTAGTAAGATTGTTCAGTATGTAATCTTCTGACAGTAACTCTAGATCAATTCCATACTCTTTTGCAACTTTGCTTATTTTGGCTATAGCTTCATCTTTGTTTGCCGCATTTTGTGCAAATTCTTTATGTCTTAGAAGCTCTTTTGCCACAAGTTTTCTTTCAAATGGCAGAATTTTTGATCCATCAACATCAGTAATAGTTTTAACAAGTATGTCATGGATTCTAGATTTAACTGCCACGCCATCAGGATTTTTTCTCAAAACTCTTCCACGCCTTTGTATGTATTGACGTGGATTTCCCGAGCTAGCCATAATTATGGCCAAACTAGCATATGGTATATCCACACCTTCATCAAGACATCGAACTGCGGTGATACAATCATATCGTTCCGTAGTCAACAGACTTATTTTTTGTAAACGATCTTCTGTTGGATCTTCCCAAGTTATTTTACTGCTTTTGATATTTCTTGAAACCAACATCGTGTTAACTTTATGCATTTGTTCTTGATCATGACAGTAAATTAATGCATATTTTATATTCTCAGTTTCTAATATTCTTTCCAAGGCATCATATTTGTTACTAGCTTTGGTGATTTTTTTTGATCGTTCAATTTCAAAACGACTGCCGTATTCTTCTTCAGCAGCATCGTCTAATTTTTTTTTACTATAATATGATCTAGCAATTTTTTTAGTCAGTTCTTGATATTCGAGTTTTTCATCATCGTTAAGATCCACGTAATGCGGTATGTAATCATATTCAGATAGACGTTTTTTTGATATAGCATCACCGATAGAGAATGAGAAAACAACTTTAGTGAAATATTTTAATATTATTTGTGAACCTAATACATCAAAATGCCTTGTAGGTGTAGCACTAAGACCTAAACGATATTCATAGTTTTCTACTAATGCGTTAGAGAATTTTGGAGCTCCGATATTATGAACTTCATCAACAATTAACAGTACACTACCGTTTAGTTTCTTAATCCTGGCTAAGAATTCACTATCAGATGCAGTTTGGTGCGTGGTATAGATCATCATTCTGTTATGAGTATATTTTCTTTCACTGAGACTCTTACGATTGAATTTATCGCATGCTATATCTAGATCATTTTTCCAATCAGAACCACTATCACCATAAGCATTAATTTTTAATGATACTGGGATCTCCTTGTTGGGAAGTGTTTTGTTCCATTTATGAAGACTTGAATCCCACTGTTCAATTAGATGTGTATATGGACAGGCCACTATAATCGCCATACGATTTTGTTCCTGCAGTAATCTATGTATGCAACCAATAGAAGTAAGTGTTTTACCTGTTCCTGTAGCCATTTCCAATATTCCTTGATAGTTATTTTTAGCCCACAGATCTATGGCATTATTTTGTTCAGGATACAAAGAAAATAAAGTGTTCAAACCATCAGCGCCATCATCAATTTCATCCAAGATCTTACGAATGCTTTCTACGACAATTTCAAATTCTTCTTTTGTTTCTACTCTTTTTTTGATCAAATGGTGGTTGATTGCTTCAGGTAAATCGATTACAGTGGTTTTTGGTGCGTTGTTATTCCAGTATCTATCAAATGTTTTGCAATCATGTTCAAACCATTCATGGGTTATAGAATTAGAAGAATGAAATACTTTGAATTCCTCTATGTTTTCTTTCCATCCTTTGGCTGTTTCATTGACAGAACCTGAAAAGCTCACTCGATCGCCAGATTTTAGATCCAATATGCCTATTTTTTGATGAAATATTGAATTGCTCTCATTTGGAATTGCAATTTTAATTTGTAATTGAGATTCACCTTCCACCTTGTTATGTAACATATAACCTAGTATAGCAGCACAATTTTTTAGGAGTTCTGTAGAATCATTGAATTCATTTTGGGCTATCTTGGTAAGAATTTCTGAAGGGTTAAAATTTTGTTCATTTTTTCCAGTAATAGCATCAGTCATCATATTGAGATCATTTGGTGAAAATTTTGTAGATGTTACCATTTGGATAATGCCACCATTTTTTATAAAATCCAATGATTCTCTGAGAGCTACTAAAAATACACCAGATGAAAAAAAACCTGTGAGTCGACGATATCTTTTAGTATACAACAAGGCAGGTTTGTAAAAATTTTCTAGAATATCATCAGAACCAGAATCCCATGCTTTCTTTTTCAGGAAATCATTTAGCACCATATTCATAATTATGAGATACATTATTTATTAAATATCCTAACACAGGTAATTGATAGAATATATTCGGATCTAGTCACATTAGCAATGTATTTTATGTACTTAGTTGCACAACATTTGATCGCCACATACTCATACTAGCAAAAATGTGTCACTAGAGTACAATAATCAAATGAAAACCAACAATGCGGTACAAAATAAGAACAACAGTCAAACAGATACGCGTTCTAATCATGCTTGTTTGCATGAATAGACATAATCATGGGGTGATCTATTTGTTTAGGATTGAGTTTTGTCTATATGGCATGTAGGCAGGTTATGCAACTAAGTAGGTTAATGCGAATTCCAAGATTTATGCTCCATACTATACGCGTTTGCAGTTTGTACATACGCACATGCGGATTTCATGTCGTCTCTTCTACAACTGCTGGTCATAATGTCACGTGTTTTTGTGTATGAATATTTCATGGTGCCACCACAACTGCATTTGGTATTTTTCATGGTATAAATTACGGTACTAGTGTTTGCGTGATGTTCCTTTGTGGCCTAGACTGCCGCCTGATTTTTTTGGTGGTGGTGATTCGCCGTTTTCTCTTGCCTTGCGTTTTTCTTTTAGATATTCAAGTGAGCGTGTAGAGTGTTGGGGTTTTCGTAATATGCGAGTCGATTCTGGAGAAGTGTAATTTTTTTATTCAATACATCATTCTGATCTGTCAATTTTGCTATTGTTTCATTTGTTTTTTCTGTAAAAACTCTCATGCATTCTTCCAATTCACTATATGTTGGACGTCTATCCTTCATGAAATGGATCAGTTATTGATATACTTGGATCTATATGATCGTGTGTTATGGACTAATTTGTTAGTCATGAGGTGAACCTTATACAGATGTTTTTAATGCAAAGTAGGCGATTATATTTTTTTCTTGGCAACTTGCATATACAAGTCTACTGTACCGCTTCCTATTGGGATATTACTTCCTACGATGACGTTCTCTGTAACACCCTTTAATTGTTCAGTTTCACCTGAAAGAGCAGCTCTTGCTATAGTCGGAACAGTAATCTCAAATGCTGCTCGAGCTAGGACACTATCTTTTGTTCCTGCAATACCGTGTCGTCCGATCTGTTGCATATATCCACGAGAACACATCAAGTCAGATACAAGCATAATATATCGAAGATCTACTTCTAGACCTTGATCTGCTAGTGTGTTATGTAGTTCGTTTATGAGTGCATTACGTGCAGCTTCTATTCCTAGTGTACCGGCAATCTCAAAAACATTGTTTGTGCGTACATTTTTTCTATCAATTCCAGGTACTGCTAACACTTTTGTAAGATTTGAACCAGTAGTTTGTATGACCCACTGACCGTCATTTTGTACCATTGTCACGCGTGTAATATCTGGCACACCTTTAACGGTAGTATTGAGTACCTTGTTGCGTATTGTAATGACAGTTGGTGCATCAGACTCTTCTACGAGTTTTAATATCAAAATATTGTCATATTCTTCAATTTTGAATTTTTTATTAGATGTTAACGCGTCAACTACATCTTGTATTGTGCAACCTCGTTCAGTAAGTCTAGTTGGGTTTAATGTTATCTTTATCTCCGTTGCATAGTCAGTGTCCATCTCGCCTACAAGAACATTTACTTTGGTTTGTAGAACATTGCGTGCAATATTTATGGCCTTTTCTCGCGATCCCTTTGACTCCTCATCAAGGTAAATGTCCATCGTTGGCGTGTTTGGTTTTTTACGTGCATCCACAAGCTCTATCAGACGTGGAAGACCAAGTGTGACGTTTCTTTCTCGGATTCCTGCAAAATGGAATGTACGCAATGTCATCTGTGTTCCAGGCTCTCCTAGAGACTGGGCTGTAACGATTCCGACTGCTTGGCCAGGTTCTACTTTGGCGCGATTATACAAACTAAGACCCTTTTTAGCCACTTTGTCTACTCCGTCTTTACTCAGATCTGTATTCATTAGGGCATCTGTTACCATCTGTCGTAATCTTGGGTTGTAGATTTTTGTATATTTTTTAACTATAGATGCCCTCTCTTGCTCGGTTGATTTTTTGCCCGAATCTACTATAATTTGAGATTCAATAAGGCGGTTTACATTAAACGCCTCACCGTGATCACTCTTTGCTACATCAATTCCGTCTTCACCGTATAGGAATTGTATAATGTGACCGTGTGGGTCACGTACGGTTCCATCGTATTCTAGACGGATATGCTCCAAGGCGTTGATAAGTCTACGCTGCATATATCCACTCTGCTGTGTTCTAACTGCCGTGTCTACGAGGCCTTCGCGTCCTCCCATTGCGTGAAAGAAAAATTCCAATGCAGAGAGACCTTCTCTATAGTTTGATTTTACGAATCCGTGCGCATCTGGATTATCATCGTGTTCTTCAAAATGCGTTAGAGCTCTATTGTTGTATCCAGTAAGCAGTCTTTTTCCACGTCTAGACTGTTGTCCAAGTGCTCCTGCCATCTGACCTATGTTGAGAGAAGAGCCACGAGCTCCAGTTGTTGCCATTATTTTGCCTGCATTTGTAATATCAAATGACGTATCGGCAGTGCTTCCAGCTAAATCCCTAGCTTTTGAGAGTTCATTTACAATATATGCTTCTAGAGCTTCATCTGGTGAGAGTCCACGAGTAAGCTTTAGCGTACCTTTTTTGTAATCATTGATAAATCCTGAAACTGTCTTGTAGCTTTTATTGATATTGTCTAGTATTCTAGTACGTACTTTATTGTCTAATTCTAGATCCGCATAACCATAACTAAAGCCATAGTGTGTGATGAATTGTTTTGCGATGATTAGAACTGAATTTAGAAATATTTTTGCCAGCTCGTTACCATAATCTTTTGCAATTCTGTGTAGAACACTTTCAGGTTCTTCAGCTCCGATAGATGATTTGTCTATTACACCACTAATGAGTTCACCATTTTTAATCACAACATCTTTTGTTTTTTCAGAGGTTCCCTTTGACCATTTTGATGTCATTACATAATTGAAGTCTTTTGGAAGGAAGAGTGAGAATAGTTGCTTTCCAGTGTATAGTTTTCCCACTTTGGATGGTTTTGGCAGATGTCCAGAATAACCTCCAAGCATTGCAAGGTTTGCAAATTCTTCTTGTGTCAGAAATGAATCATCTTTGGTCAAGAGATAAGAGCCTGTAATAAAATCTCGCAGTCCACCAATAATTGGTCCGCCATATCTTGGAGATATCAGCTGATCCTGAACTCTCATGAGCAATAGAGCTTCAGCTCTGGCCTCTTCGCTTTGTGGCACGTGTAGATTCATCTCATCACCGTCAAAGTCTGCATTATACGGAGGACATACTGATGGATGTAGGCGGAATGTTTTGCCAGGTAGTACATGGACATGATGAGCCATTATTGACATTTGGTGCAATGATGGCTGTCTGTTGAACATTACAATGTCACCATTTAGTAGATGACGTTCTACAAGATAACCAATCTCCAAAGATTCGGCTATTGTTGATCGATCTTCTACAAAATCTAGACGAATTTTTACTCCATCTGGACGCACAATATAGTTTACTCCAGGATATGTTTCAGGTCCATTTATTACAAGTGAACGCATACGTTCAATGTTCCATTCGGTAACAATCTCAGGGATAGTTAGTTTTTTTGCAATTATTTCAGGAACTCCAACCTCGGAGAGATCTAGGTTTGGATCAGGGGATATGACGGTTCTGCTTGAAAAGTCAACTCTCTTGCCAGATAGTGATCCTCTAAAACGACCCTCTTTTCCCTTTAACCTCTGTGTTAGTGTTTTTAGTGGCCTACCAGATCGATGATGTGCTTGAGGTATACCCGATACTTCATTATCAAAATAGGTGGTTGCATGGTATTGTAAAAGATCCACTAGATCTTGTACTATGAGTGGCGGTGTGCCAGCCTCTTTACTCTCTTTTAGGCGTTGGTTTACTCGTATTATATCAACCATCTTGTGAGTTAGGTCATCTTCTGAACGGATTCCAGTCTCCAGTATGATTGAAGGTCTAACAGTAACGGGTGGAACAGGAAGCGCTTGGAGTATAAACCACTCTGGTCTTGCAGCTGATGGATCATATCCTAATAATTTTAGATCATCATCGGGTATCTGGGAAAATCTTTCACGTATTGTAATTGGAAGTAGCCTGTGCTCTCCAACTTCGGTTTTTTCTATAAAGATGGTAGGTTTTGTGAATATGAGTTCATACTGGACTTTGCCACAGTGAGGGCACTCTTTTGCTTTTCTTGCCACTTCGAGTATTTTTTCTGGTATGTGTTTTTGTGATATTACCGTGTATGCAGCTTCACGTTTTTGTATTTGTATAAAGTCTTCAAGTGCAGTTTGAGGTACCTTTAGGCGAGAGCAGGATCGACATGAGATCAAGAGAAGCTTGTGTATGTTATCTATGAACGCAATGTGTAAGATTGGTTCAGCAAGTTCCAAATGTCCAAAATGTCCTGGGCATCTTGCAGCCATATTTCCACATGTGAGGCATTTTTGTCCAGGTTCTAGTGTTCCAAGTCTTCCATCCATTAGACCTCCCTGTACTGGTATACCATCTTCGTCGTACGTCTCTGGAACAGTAATTTCAGCTACAGAATATTTTCGAACTTCTGTTGGTGACCAAACTGAAAAACGGATAGAGTTGATTGCTTTTGTAGTCTGTGATGACATCTAGACTCTCTCCTTTATTAAAAGGCGCGGAGCCACTATAAGACTCTGCATCTCTTGTAATAATAGTTTGAATGCATATGCAACAGATACGGAAGAAACTTTTGATTTATCTCCACAAACTTTGCATACATATTTGCGTTGTTTTACATCATGATACGCCACAAGACCACATCTTTCGCATACATAAATTTCAGATTTGTCTGATTCGTCAAGAAGTCTGTCTTTTAAGATCATCGAAGCACCGTATGCTATTATACAATCACGTTCCATCTCTCCGAAACGCAATCCACCACCACGTGCTCTACCTTCTGTGGGTTGTTTTGTAAGCATCTGAACTTGCCCTCTAGCTCTTGCATGTATTTTATCTGACACCATATGGTGAAGTTTTTGATAATATACCACACCGATAAAAACTTCTACTGGAAATGCCTTGCCAGTTCTACCATCATACATTACTTCTTTACCAGAATATTTAAAACCGGTTACATCCATAATTTTGCGCACTTCTTCCATCTTTTCGCCTACAAATGCAGAACCATCAAACTGAGTACCACGTAACGCTGCAGCTTTACCTGTAATAGATTCCATAAACATTCCAACTGTCATACGAGATGGAAATGCGTGTGGATTTATCAAGACGTCTGGTGAAATTCCTTGTGCAGTATACGGAAGATCTTCCAACTTTGCCAAAATGCCCAAGACACCTTTTTGTCCGTGCCTTGCGGCGAATTTATCGCCAATCTCTGGAGTTCTCACGTCCCTAACACGGATTTTGTACATTTTGCCTCCCTCGTTTGATTGTGTCATAACCACAGTATCCACCGTGCCCTTTTCAGACGGTCGTACACCAACTGACGTGTCACGGCGGTATGGTCCTGTAGAGTCCATATCACGATACTCTTCCATGAATCTTGGAGGACTAGTCTTTCCAATCAAAATATCGCCACCAATTACAGTCGATTCTGTAGCTACTATACCATCATCTTCTAATAGTCTATAAGATTTTTCGCCTTTGTAACCTCTTATGTTACTATCTACATTTGGTATTTCAAATGCATCGCGCATTCCACCAGGATATTGTTTTGCTTCTGCATCATATATCCGATAAAAGAATGTCCTACCAAGACCGCGGTCTACGGAGGCTTGTCCAAGTACAATAGCATCCTCTATGTTATAACCATCAAATGGCAATACAGCCACTATGCAGTTTTGACCTGCAGGTCTATCTTCAAGACCCAACAAACCCATTGCCTTTGTGGTAACTATGGGAGTTTGCGGATACAGCATGAGATGCTGTCTTACGTACGTACTAGTGTTCATCATTGGAGTTGAGAATCCAAGACTCTGTTTTGCCATGGCCGATTCATACGTATTTCTTGGCGACTGGTTGTGTTCAGGGTATGGAATTATTGATGCACCAGCTCCCAACATTGCAGAAGAGAATATTTCAAGGTGTGTACGGTTGTTTGTTTTCTTTTCGTCCAATGTATTGTAACAATTTTCCTCTTCATTTGCATCAATGAGCTCTATTATTCCCATGCGCAAAAGATCCCTCCAGTTTAATAGTTTTTTAGATATTTTATCTAGCACATCATTAGTTAGTAGAGGACGACCATCCTTTATGATGATCAGTGGTCGCATTATACGACCTGCATTACAATTTACGTACAGTCTGCTTGTAGCTCCTTTTTTTTCTGGTTTATGAAATGATATTCCAATGTGTGGATCTAACTTTGATGAACGTCTTAGTGCACGCATCGAGTCAGCCAAGTATTGTCCATCTTTCATGTATCCCACAAGCTTGCCATCTACAAAGACACGTGTGCTATCTTTTTTGACATCATCACTAGCTTCGGTAAAATGTACAGTTCCAAGATCAAACATTTTTTCTACAATCTCTTGTGATGGAACGCTGATTGAGATTATCGCAGAGAGTGCAAGATTTTTTACCAGTCCACAGTTTGATCCTTCTGGTGTTTCACTTGGACATATGCGACCAAAGTGCGTTGCGTGAAGATCACGTGCCTCAAAGTTTGGTTGTGTTCTGCTAAGCGGCGACTGGATGCGACGAAGATGACTTATTGTTGAGAGATAATTTGTTCTATCAAGCAACTGCGTAACGCCCACTCTACCACGTCCCCAGTTTCCCGTGGCAATTGCATTGTTGAGTTTGTCTGTGACTATTCCAGGGCGGATTGATGCAGATACTGCATTTATTCCTCTTTTTTGGCCAGAGCGTTCTAATTGGTACTTCATATCACGAGTCAGATTTCTAAATGCTGTACGGAATAGATCTGCTAGCATTTGTCCTGCAAATTTTACTACCTTGTTTCCATAATGATCTTTATCATCTGGCTCTATCCAGCCACGTTTTAACTCTAACAATTTGCATGTTGCCTCTCCAAGAAATTGTGCCTTTTCTCTACGGTTTTCTGGAGTTTTTCCCAAATGTGGAAGTAGTCCCCAGTCCAAGAGCATCTCGGCACGTTTTATTTGAAATTCTTCTAGCATTCCAGGAGCTATTCTTTTGCTAATGTAGACGATTGCATCTTTTGATGTTGGTACTTCACCAGCTTTTTCAAATGAACCTTCCAACTCATTTTGTATTTCATCGTTGAGTGATGTAGAAGATGCAATATCTTTATCAGATTCTAGACCCAATGCACGCATTAGTGTGACCACTGGTATGTCTACAGGAGAGCCAGGTATTCGTGCTACAATTAATCCGTCATTTTTCATAATAAGTTCTAGCTTTGCCCTATATCCAACTATAGACGAATAGATCTTTGCTTTGAATACTGGGTTACCGCCTACAAGCTCTTTGTCTACGATTATTTTGTTATAAGATAGATCCTCTAGTCCAACTATAACACGCTCTGATCCGTTTATGATAAAGTATCCTCCAGGGTCTAGTGGATCTTCGCCGTACTCTATGAGTTTGTTATCCGAAAAATTATACAAAATACATGCGTTTGATTTTACCATAACAGGAACGTCACCTATGTGAATGAATCTAGATTCCAAAGTGTTTCCATCCTCTACTACACTTGCCTCCACCATTACAGGTACTGCATATGAGACGTTACGAAGTCTAGCTTCTGCAGGAGCAATATTTGTAATAGATCCATCTAGTTCCATCATACGGGGTTTTTTTAGCTTTATTTTTCCAAGTTGTATCTTGTACGGATATTCTGCATTTTCAATCTCGATTTGGTTTACTTCTTTAATTATACTTTGTAGACCAAATTCTAGAAATTCATTAAAAGAGTTGATGTGTTGTTTTGCAATTCCTTCTTTACGAAGTATGTCTTGTATTATAGGCCAACGTTTTCCTGATGTATCTTCCATCTAGACTTCCACCACATATCTATAATATTCTGAAACGCCTGCAGTATGACTATCTCGGATGACTCTAATCATGTCTCCAGGTTTTACTCCAAGACCCACTATGGCAGGATCATCTGCTAGTATAAGAGGAAGTTCGGTTGGTTGACAATTGTATTTTTCCAAAACTGCCAAAGCCTCATCCATGGTCATTAGCTCATGTTTTGGTACATAGACGTGATCTGGTACAAGTATTGGTATTTTTTTTGACGCCAATCAGTACAACTCCAATTCAGAGAACGCAGATTGAATTTTAACCCGCAATATACAAAAAACACTTCGTGTGGTTAATATATATCTAGAGGGGTTTTGTATACATATTCACACTAGTCATAAACCAAACATAGACTATTCACAAGATCATACAACTGTCAAAATAGCCAAGAATGCTCCAGAATATCATCAATATCCTTGGCTCAATGTTAGCTAGGACAGAAAAGCAATACAAGGCCTATAGGTCATCATAAGATCAGATGATGAAAACCCACATTCTCCACCATATACTAAAAAAATACCACATCCAAAAAGGTTGTATTATTTTGTACAAATATTCAAGATTTGTGCTATTCGACATATGCGGATTTTGTATCAGCATATATTCTCGATCATATGTCAACTCTGCTCAACTGTGAAATTAACTGTTATATACTACAGGATAGATCTCCATATCGTGAATAACAGATATGCATCAATTGTAATAGCTACTGTTCTTTTAACAGGTGTATTCACATTACCTGCCTTTGGACAATCTGTACAAATAACTATAGAGACAGATATGGAAAATTACAATCCAGGAGACACCATAAATACAAGTGGCACTATAAACAAACTTGCTAGTGGTGGTGAAATTACCATGACAGTGAGATCATCAAATGGAAATCTAGTGGATGTAGCACAAATCAGTCCCAATGATGATAATACGTGGTCGCATCAGCTTAAAATGTCACCAAATGCCAAAGCTGGAGTTTATACGATTAGTGTATTGTATGGCATCGCGTGGACAAATGAAACTACATTTACATTAGGTCAAGGAACTGCCGCAACAGATACCACAACATTATCTCAGAGCACTATTGCAGATATAGCAGGCGATACACTTGTATTCAATTTAGACGACATTGATATTAATTATAATATTATAGGAGGAACTATAAAATCAATATATCCAAATCCAGATTCTAATTCTCTAATAATAGAGATAGATGCAACCGATGATGGAAGACTTACAATATTTCTTCCAAGATCCGTCATAGATTCTGAAGGAGGTCCACTCAATGGGGACTTTTTTGTTCTAGTAGACGACGATGAACCAAAGAATTTTAAAGAGTTAGAGACAACAGATACGTATAGGCTTTTGGATATAGAATTTTACGCCGGTTCTGAAACAATAGAGATATTTGGTACTAGAGTAATACCAGAATTTGGCATTGTTGCAATTCTAGTTCTAGCTGTATCACTAGTATCAATTATAGCTATAACTTCAAGATCAAAGATATTACAAATTACTAGCTAGGATCAATTAACGAGTGGATAGAACGAAATGTGTATGAATTTTTACAATATGTGTTGGATGATCGATTTAGATTTTTTTCAATCTTTAAATTAAAGGTAAAGTCCAACACGTTTATGAACTATCCAAAGGAGATCAAAAGATACTGTCAAAAATGCAACAAACATACCACCCATAAAGTCTCCATATACAAGGCTGGAAAACGTAGAGCATCGGCAATAGGTGAGAGGCGTCACGCAGAGGATAAAAAAGGCTATGGTGGTCAAAAATTTCCAAAACTTGCAAAGCCAGCCAAAGTAACCAAAAAAGTTACGCGTATCCTTACCTGCTCTGAATGTAAAAAGAAATTCAACACATATGGAATTCGGATTAAGAAATTTGAGTTGGTTGCCGTATGAAGAGAAACCATATTCTAATCCCAGAGCCCAAAAGCAAATTTCAAAAAATAAAATGTGATGAATGTAATGAAGAACAGATTGTGTATTCGCATACATCCACACGTGTTACATGTAATTCATGTGGAAATGATCTAGCTACTCCTACTGGTTCTGTAGCAAAAATAAACGGCACCATTTCAGGTAAAGCTGATTAGATTCTCATAATCTTGTAGAGTATTGATGTTTATTCCTAGTTTTTTCTCATCTAGTATAATGTGATCTTCTTTCACGAATTTGTTTTCACCCTCGTATGCAGATGCGTTTACTATCATTACACCTGTATGTACATAATCAAATTTTCCAAAGACATGATGGTATTCGATGTCAAGTGTATTAGCAAATTTTCTAGTCATTACAAAACTTGTCCATATAGAATTTTTATCATATAGTTTAATCATACGTTGTAATATATGTGAATCAAGAAGTGGCATATCTCCGGACACTATCAATACATGTCCACACATATGACTTAACGCTTCGCCTAGATCTTTAGAGTATCCAAGACCTGCTGTTGATATGGTTTGTATTTTGGCATTTTCTAAAATAGTTGCAGTCTCTGGAGCATTTGCACTTGTAATACATGATATAGAATCAAACAATTGCGAGTCAGACAAAATTCTAACTGTACGTATTATCATTGCTTCTCCGTCTATATCAAGTAGCAGCTTTTCTTTTTTTGATTTCATACGTGTTCCGCATCCACCTGCCATTACGATCGCGTTCATGAGAACACAACGTATGCCATTACAAATGAGAGTCTTCCAAGCTCGTTTGCAGCGCCAATGACATCTCCTGTTATTCCTCCAAATCCACGCTCTGCCAAAATTGTAGTTAAAACTGCTACAAGTGAAGAGCATGCAAGGGCAACGATAGCAACAGGACCTCCAAATGCCACAAGTGGTACTAAAGTAATAGCAGATGCCACTACAAGCCTCCATCTATGACGCATTGCATCAACAAACGGCAAGCTAGAACCAGTTCTAGTAGGAGAACCCATTGATGCCACGAGCACCATTGAGAATTTTGCCATAGCCTCGCCAAATAGTATCATCCAAAATATCATCTCTCCATCTGCAACTGAGAGTGCCGCTACCATTCCGACCACATACAATATGATCGCCGCAATACCACCAGTTCCGACATTGATATCCCTCATTGCGGCTAGTTTTTCAGATGCCTTGCCCTTACGCATCAACCCATCTGCAAAATCTGCCAATCCATCTGTATGATGCAGTCCAGTCACTACCATTGTTGCTGCAACTAAAAAAAATGCCGTAATTATTGGATCAGCTCCTGCATAAGAGAGTCCAAGTCCTACCATTCCCAAAACAAATCCCATAGCAATACCTATGGCCGGAAATATGTGCATATTTTTGGCAGTATCTTCAAGGGTATGTGATCCAGATGGTACGAGTGTAAGAAATGAAAGAACTGATGCAAGTGGGTTATGCATGTATCCACCATCCCGTATAAGAGAGAGCCACCATTATCGGCAATACGGCTGTAATGTAAAAAAAGAATATTGTAGCTTTCATCAGACGTATGGCTTTATGCACATGTACTGTAGTTAGATTTACATTTCCGCCACATATTACATAATGTTTAGGTTTTTCAAGTGTTACATTAAGAGCGCCAGCAAGTGCGGCCATAGTATACCCTGCGTTTGAGCTATCGGTACACGAGCCATATTTACGCATCGTCTTGTATGATCTTTTCCAGTCCATTTTAAGCACCATTGCAGCTATCACCATTACAAAAGCCGTAAGCCTAGCTGGAACATAGTTCAGCACAGTGTCACATGAGGCTGCAAATCTTCCAAGGTTTGAGAATATTTTATTCTTGTAGCCAATCATAGAATCAGCTGTATTCACTGCTCTGTATACAAACGCTCCAGGTAATCCAAATAATGAAAAATAGAACAATGATCCAGTTATCCCATCAGTGGTATTCTCAGATATGCTCTCAAGAGTTCCAGATATTAGATGAGTTTGTTCAAGATCTCCAGTATGTCTTTTTACAATCATGGCAAGATTCCCTCTAGCACAGTTTATGTCATTTGCATCCAACGATTTAGCCACGCGTATTGCATGTGTTTGCATTCCTCGAATAGCTATGGTACTCTTTAAAAGAACAGTACCTAATATTATTAAAATTAATGTCTTTACAGTTCCTTCCAATATTGCAGATATTGCATACTCTAATACAAACAACAATGATGCAACTGTGGCACATACACCAAGAACAACTATCGTACCCCATGCTAGTTCTTTATGCATTTTACTAGTTTCAAGGTACGGAATTAATCTTCCGTATATGCTTCCCACCCACGCGGTTGGATGATATCTGTTTGGAGGATCACCACATAGCATATCAAGTGTTAACGCAAATGCTACAACAAGTGCAGCATATTCAGGAATCATTTTATCATCTCCTCAATGGCAGGAATGTTTACATTTTTACGTACAATTTTGGCAAGTTTTTCAATATTTTTCTCCAATGCATGATCATTCTTCCATACAGTCTTAGATGATGATCCATCCAAAGAATCTTCCTCTGGTAAGTTTGTATCCATATATGGCACAAGACCTAGTACTGGTATATCGGTTAATTTTCGCAACTTGGTAAAACCCACATCCAATATTCTCGCATCGCCACGAAACTTGTTGAATATATAACCACGAACTAGTTCTCTATGTTTTTTTTGCAATAGTTGCAACGTGCCAACTAGACTTGCAAACGATCCTCCACGGTCTATGTCCGTTACAAGCAGTACTGGACTTTTTGCTCTGCTTGCCATACGCATATTTGCAATATCATATTTTTGTAAGTTTATCTCCGCTGGAGAGCCTGCACCCTCCATTATTACTAGATCGTATGATTTACCAAGTCTACTCAACGCTGTTGTTGCAGATACGAGTCCTTTTTTTGGAGCAAATTGATAGTATTCTTTGGCAGTGCATACTGAGCGGCGCTTCCCATCAACGTAAACTATACTAGAATTCTCACTGTTTGGTTTTAGTAATATTGGGTTCATATCAGGCTCGGGTTTTGTCTTTGCAGCAATTGCTTGAACGGCCTGCGCCTGTGACATGACAAAACCATTTCCTTTGTATACAAAACGTGACATATTTTGTGACTTGAACGGTGCTACAGAATATCCCATATTGTGAAATATTCTGCATAAAGCTACCACGAGTGTTGTTTTACCTACTCCAGAAGAGGTACCCTGTACCATTAAAGATTTCATATGGATTTTAACGCCTCTAATAATTTTTTATTTTCAGTCCGAGTTTTAATGGCTATACGTATATGGTTACAGCAAACATTACCAAATGATGTACAATCACGCACAAGTATTTTATGCCGAAGTAACTTTTTCCAAATTACGTGTGAGTTTAGCTTTGAATGTACTAGTATAAAATTAGATGATGGGTTTTGTACACACTTGTATCCATCTATTTTGTTTATATTTTTCTGTAAAAATTCAGACTCAGTCTTGATCAATTGGCGTGCCCATGCAAGATGTTTTTTATGTGAAGAAACTGCCGCACATGTAGCTCGTTGAGCCAAAACTGAAACGTTCCATGGCATAGAAGTGCAGTTTACTATATCAGCCATATTTTTATTTGTAACACAATATCCTACTCTGATTCCCGGAATTGCAAATGATTTTGTTAAAGAACGTAACACGAATAGATTTTTTCTTTTTGGTGCAAATGTTACAACGGATCTGTTTTTTCCTGGAACAAGCTCTATAAATGATTCATCTACAAATAAAATGGATGATTTTGATTTTGCCATATCCGCTAGATACAGTATATCTTTTATCTCTAGTAATTCGCCAGTAGGATTATTTGGATTACATACAAATACACAGCCATTTTTTGGCATTGCTTTTGAAAATTTTTCTAAATCTCTTCCAATATTTATTCCAGTAAATTTTGTTACACGATGTCCTGCAAGGGATGATGCAGATTCGTATTCAGAAAATGTTGGATTTGTCACACATACATGAGTATTTTTTGATAGTACATAACTACAAAATCGGTATATGATATCAGTTGCTCCGTTACCTACTGCAATTGTGTTTGTTGGGACTCTCATATACAAAGCAAGGCATTTTTTCATTTTCTTTGATTCTGGATCTGGATATTTTTCTGCATCTGCGAGGGCAGAACGCAATGCAGCAGCTACTTTTGGTGGGGGTCCTCCAGGAATCACATTTGAGCTAAAATCAATCACATTATCCATATCATGTGGCATAGAGAATAATCCACCATGTTGCTCCATAGTATGCGTTATGAGACGAGGAAGTAAATTCATGTAATTTCTAGAGTTTTGTAGATTTAGTATGTTGTGTTTTTAAAATGAAATTCATGCTTTTTTATGAATGTGGATGATGTGTTTAATCGATCTCATCTTAAATATGGTAAATTTTGTTCCATTCTTCATTGTTTACTTGACATATGCTTAAATCTAAATTTTTGGATATACAATATGCCAGATGAATCATGTAGAGGTTGTGGAGGTTCACTAGCTGATATCAAATTATGTAAAAAATGCTTTCAATGTACATCCGCAATCTGTACCGAATGTGGAAACTATACTCAAGAGAAATTTCATGGTTTATGTTGTACGATGGATGAAAATATAGAAATTTGTAAAACCCGTATTAATGTTATTTGAAATGTCGACTTTGTTTCATTACTAATTTTTGTACATGACATTTCACATATACTGCGCTACACTTTTACCTCATACCATGTCTTTACCTCACATCATTCTCCATATCTATGATTTTGTTGTATGTATAATGCGATCTCTTGACGCATATTTGTCCAGTTTTTTGCCATTACTGCATCACCATAGACGCGTTTGAGTGTGGAGAATGCAATCTCAGCTGCTTGTCTTTTGCCATAATTATTATCCTTTAACCATTTTTTTTGATTTTCTAATCTTTGATTACGATCAAGCTTTGAAATATATTTGTGGCCGCCACCAAGCTGTGCATCTACCAATTTCTTTCGAGCCATACATCCATAAGATCTACCTGATGAGTTTATCTTTACTTTAAGAACTGGTTTTACACCATTTTTGATGCAACAGTTTACGTTTTGTTTTGTGGCATAAATTCCATCTCCAAATGCAGTTATGCCTGTTCCAGGTTTTTTATTTTGTTTTAAACTAGCTTTTTTATTTTGTTTTAAACGAGTTTGTTTGTTACGTATACCGCAGATCATAAGTTCGTTAAAAAAATCCTCCATCTTTGGTTTAAAATAATCAGTAACGTTATTAGGTAGTTTTTTTGTTCTCAGATATTTCATAAAATTACTTCTCTTATCCTCTAGTTGTGGATAATACTCTGAATGATCCATAGCCTGCTTGGCAACAAACCAGATTGTCTCCATGATGTTGTGTTGTGGCGATGCTTTTGGAAGATATTCGATTCGAATTTTGTCTTGGTTTTCCTGCACATACCTTTCAAGATCTTTTGTTCTGTGTTGACTGGCTCTGTCAGCGATTATCATTATGCGACCGTATTTTGCAACTGCATCTTTTACGTATCGTAGAAATGTTGGACCATCAAATTTATCATACGATCTAAAGAATCGCTCGCCGGAAATTGAGATCATTCCGTATGCTATGAATTTTCGATGATCACCCTTCCATCGATAGATGGGGCGCTCATCCTCGTTGCACCAGTATTTTTTGATCATCTTTCCATCGCTGTTGACTATGCTCTCATCCTGGACAAAAATTTTTGTCCTCTTTGACATTTCGTGCGTAATTATCTGCGTTATGCTCCTATACCATGTATAGCATTCATCGTATGATGTAGGCGCTGGCGTGTATTTTTTGTGGAACTTTTGCTTTTAGTTTCCATCCACGCATAATTCTGCAAACATGTGTAATATGGTATGTAATTCCAGTTTTATTTTTAATATATTCGCGTACTTGCTTTGGAAGTATCATGGTTCCTGTTTCTGTAAATGTTTTTTCCATCTGCATCAATGGTGTGTGAGCACACCAAAGGTGGACGACCGCATCTGGACCTTTCCTCCAGGCCTTTGAGTCCGTATTTTTGATATCGATCGTGCCATTTGTATACAAACTGGTACGTTCGGAACATAAAAGCTGCTGTCTCTGTCATGTCCAGACCACGTATCTGCATCAAACACATGGCATGCAATCGTGCTATCATGCGTATATCTTTGCATTTGTTATAGGCCTGAAGGAGATCCTCATCACTGACTTGCATGAATTGTTGTAAACGAGGTGATCAAAAAAGGTTGCTATGCACTTTACTTAGTTGCATAACCTGCCTAAATACCATATAGACAGAATTCAAACCTAAACAAATAGATCACACCATGATTATGGGTTATTGATGAAAATAACCCACATCAGGAATGATCCACGTTGAATACGATGGTATTGTTTACTGTACGGATTTTAGCTGACATGTGTGCAATCAGGAGGTTCTGCATACATGGCTGATAGCAAATACGTCAAATGGGGCACGCATCTAACCATTCAAAAATCCAAATCTTGGAAAAAACAAGTAAAGATTAAAAATAAAGGAAAGAATGGAAGGCGATTTGTGTATTCTGATAAACTATTTGAGAGTCTTGCAATAATCAAAACATACACGAGTATCTCATATAGAGCGTGTCAAGGAATTGCACAGAATGTTCTAGGTTCAAATGCTCCAGATCATACCACAATATGTCGCAGAATAAATGCACTAAAAATAAAGATACCTGAAAGTCCATCTGATCAGTTAAAAGATATCTATCTTGCAATAGATGGTAGTGGCATAAAACCAAATGAGCGTGGCGAATGGATACGTGACAAATGGAAGATACGGCGCGGATTTATCAAGATATACTTTCTCATAAATGTTAAAACTCGAAAAATTGTCTCTTTTACAGTCACCACAGAGGAGAAAACAGACAGCTCGCAATTCTCTATCTTGTTAAAGGCAGCATCCAAGATAGCATCCACGACAGCTGCGGACAAATGCAATATCGTACTGTATGGAGATGGTGCGTATGATACAAACGCCAATTTTAACCGCTGCCAAAAGCTTGGCATTAAGCCTGCGATAAAGGTTCGATCAAATTCTGCACTTCATGCTGGTCGTTATGCACGTAACGATGCGGTTCGTGAGCAGCTTGAAGAAATAAAGCATCTTGCATTTACTCCAAATGATGCAATGTTAAAAAACCAAGCAGAGTGGAAAAAACGTGTTAGATATGGTCAACGTTGGATAATTGAGGTAGTGTTTTCTGCATTTAAGAGATTCTGTCATGTCAAGAAAATGGGATCACATTGTGCAAGAGCTTCGATTAAAAGTATGGGTCTACAACATGTTTTGTGATGCTGGTTTGAGTACACCTTGATGAGAAAACGCGTATCTATCTGACTATTGTTCTTATTTTGTACCGTATTGTTTGTTTTCATTGGATTATTGTACTCTGGTGACACATTTTTGCTGGTATGAGTTAAGGCGATCAAAAGTTGTGCAATTACGTAGGTAAATAATGATCTTCTTTGATTGCAAAGTTGAGCGGCATTAGAGTAATTCTAAAATTATTTTTCTAACGGATTTTTTGCTAAAACTTTACATCTTATAAGCCAAATAAGACGTCTCTCTGTATCATACCATACATCCAATTTTATACTATGCTCTCCATTACCATTTTTTGATAAAAGGAGCGCATAATACCCTTCACGATCATGTTTCACATCAAGAGTGGGACAATTAGATTTCTGTTTAAAGCTGTCAACAGACGAAGTTGTTCGCATTGTCTGAATATGTTTAATTAATTGCCATACTTGTAGTCCACTTAAATCTTTTATGCTATTAAAAAAATCGGGATAATGTCCAAAATTCCAAAAATTAATTAATTGCTTCATCTATTGCACCTACTAATTCACCGAAGTCATCATAGTAGTATATGGGTTCTTTTTTCCCTTCTGTATCTGTTAACCATTTATCAAATTCTATAGCTGCAACCGTATCTTCTCTGCCCCAACTTTCTGATTCACTCATGCACAACCTTTGCAATTTGAGGATTTAAACCTTAGTCTCCACGCTCAAACCAAACTCGTTGCCCTTCAATTACAAATGTTGTAACTGTCTAGAGTTTTGAAGTACCATCCTCAAGATATATAGTCATGAAAGTTTAGATTTCGTTGTCTACATGTCTCTTTACACTCATCAATATCTTGTGTGATGTAGCGTACTTAGTTGCATACCTCGAGTTTTTGTACCCAAATCACATCCTGACATTTTCAATACTAGGAAGCTTATGCAACAGACTAGATGTAGCACCATCATCTGTTCGATGACCGTTTGTAATCTTTCGTATTACCACGTTTGGCTTCTCGGCAGTATTGTTATGTGAATCAGTTCCAGTCTTCAAGAACGTGAAAAGCATGTCTTGTTCACGCTTTAGACGTTTGACAAATCTGATACAATTCTTTTCTGTATATTTTTTGGATACAAGAGACGATAAACGACGCTCGAGTTTTTTTATAACATTTGATTTATCACGAATGTTTACAGCATCATGTGAGCCATTTAGGATCTTTTTCAAACATTTTCCAAAAACAATAAACTCTTTTTTGGGATTTTTATACTGTAGGTTCTGTTCAATATCTACTTAGTTGCACAACTTTTGATCGCCTTAACTCATACCAGCAAAAATGTGTCACCAGAGTACAATAATCCAATGAAAACAAACAATACGGTACAAAATAAGAACAATAGTCAGATAGATACGCGTTTTCTCATCAAGGTGTACTCAAACCAGCATCACAAAACATGTTGTAGACCCATACTTTTAATCGAAGCTCTTGCACAATGTGATCCCATTTTCTTGACATGACAGAATCTCTTAAATGCAGAAAACACTACCTCAATTATCCAACGTTGACCATATCTAACACGTTTTTTCCACTCTGCTTGGTTTTTTAACATTGCATCATTTGGAGTAAATGCAAGATGCTTTATTTCTTCAAGCTGCTCACGAACCGCATCGTTACGTGCATAACGACCAGCATGAAGTGCAGAATTTGATCGAACCTTTATCGCAGGCTTAATGCCAAGCTTTTGGCAGCGGTTAAAATTGGCGTTTGTATCATACGCACCATCTCCATACAGTACGATATTGCATTTGTCCGCAGCTGTCGTGGATGCTATCTTGGATGCTGCCTTTAACAAGATAGAGAATTGCGAGCTGTCTGTTTTCTCCTCTGTGGTGACTGTAAAAGAGACAATTTTTCGAGTTTTAACATTTATGAGAAAGTATATCTTGATAAATCCGCGCCGTATCTTCCATTTGTCACGTATCCATTCGCCACGCTCATTTGGTTTTATGCCACTACCATCTATTGCAAGATAGATATCTTTTAACTGATCAGATGGACTTTCAGGTATCTTTATTTTTAGTGCATTTATTCTGCGACATATTGTGGTATGATCTGGAGCATTTGAACCTAGAACATTCTGTGCAATTCCTTGACACGCTCTATATGAGATACTCGTGTATGTTTTGATTATTGCAAGACTCTCAAATAGTTTATCAGAATACACAAATCGCCTTCCATTCTTTCCTTTATTTTTAATCTTTACTTGTTTTTTCCAAGATTTGGATTTTTGAATGGTTAGATGCGTGCCCCATTTGACGTATTTGCTATCAGCCATGTATGCAGAACCTCCTGATTGCACACATGTCAGCTAAAATCCGTACAGTAAACAATACCATCGTATTCAACGTGGATCATTCCTGATGTGGGTTATTTTCATCAATAACCCATAATCATGGTGTGATCTATTTGTTTAGGTTTGAATTCTGTCTATATGGTATTTAGGCAGGTTATGCAACTAAGTATTCAATATCCAAATGTTAAATTTAATGTTAAGGGTTGTGGGATGATTCCTCTATCTATAAACAACCGACAGATCAATATACTACCACTTCTACGTTAATTGATCCTTGAAATTTCTAAAACCATTTACATACTTCAAAAATATAAAAACTGTCAAACGATATAAAAAACATCTAAAGGATTACTATGTACAACAATTCAAAATATGCCAAAAATGTCATAAAAAAATAAATCCTAAATATGGTTATTGGAATTGGAAAGATAAACCGCCTATCATAGGTGGATATTATCATACAGAATGTGGTACTCTTAATAATAATACAAAAACAAGATTGCCATTTTAAAAAAATGGTACAGTTATGCCTTCTAAATATTCCCCATGTGGTTTAATTTCATTACATAAATTATGACCTTGTGCCATATAATATTCATAACACGTACGTTCCAAATTCTTCCGTTCTTCTTCATTTGAAACTACAACTGAGCGAACTTTTACATTAGTGGCATATCTCATAACTTCAGCCAAACATTCATTTTGCTCAGTTTCAAAATTTTTATGATCTTCCATTCTATCATAGATATTGCCTTGTCCAACATATCTTACATTATACGTACCATCTTCTAAAACTTGGGCAATTACATAAACGCCATCTTCATTAGGAAACACATACCCTCCAGTAGGTGTAAAACCGATCTCTTTACTCCATGTTACCATATTTTATGATATGCTATCTCATATTAAAGAATGATCATCATAGATCGATCTAATTTTTGATCGATGTATTCTTCATAATTTACTTCTTCCACATCCAAAACACAAACAATCCCCCACCAATCCCAATTATTGCCAATAAAAGCTCTAATTGCTTTAATTCCCAATAATTGAACGTGTAAAAATAAAGATTCACTCCATATAGAAACATCAATACAACTGCCAACGTGTTTATTATTTTAGCACCAATTAACGCCACATTGAATAAATCTATCTTATTTTCTCTCATATTATTACCTGCCAAATTCATTTATTGGTTCTAATCCATCTCTATCCTTGCAGATCGAACACTTGCTTGACATACACAGATACACAATAGCGTACAATAGACCGTATGCATATTACCAATAAAGTTAGATCAGTTCTTGACTGGATACTGCATGATCAAAGCATGAGCAAACAAATCAAAATGTCACAAGTATGATCAAAGCTTGAGAGAGTTCTACAAACAGATCAAAATGTCAGAAATATGACAAAAACGGTAACATCATGCGCAGGCATGTTGCACAGAGGTGTGCTACTTTATTTGAGAACAGACTCGTTCCATAGGTTTGACATACTTGCGGTCATTGAACAGGATGTGCAGATTTGTCAGCCCAGTGACAACTTGGATCTCTTTGTAAAACTCTTCCTTGCTATCATACACTCATCCTGCGGAACCATTTTAGTCGGTTTATCGCATGCTCTACTCTAATACGTTTACGACTAATTCTTTTATTGTATTTCTGATCTGTCTCTGTCATCTCGTAACCTTTGGGTTTTTTGTATGGTTGCTTTGAAATTATTCCAGGATAATCTTTCTCTACACCAAGATATCCTTTATCTGTATACAGTATGATACGATGTTCTTGTTTTGTATTAGGATCTCTCATGTTCTTTGTCCATTTGCCAAAATTTGGTGGATTGCGTCGTAGTACTTCCATGTCGTGTGCAGAACCTTCTTCAGGATGGCCTACATCAAGTACTAGTCCATCTTTGTTTGAGGTTATCTGGATATTGTACACATGTCGCTTGTGTTTTCCAGAGTATGCCTTTTTTTGATCTACTTGTGGTCTTTGAACCTGTACAAACGTGGCATCAAGATATAGCTCACCTGCACTCTTGCCTGGAACAAATTCTTTAAACGCTTGGATGGTGCGTTCTTTCCGTATTGTAGCTGCAATGTTTTCGGCAGTTGGAAGGATCTTCATCAACAGCACATCTGCTAATGCTAGATATCTACTGACTGTACTCTGATCAATGTGGGCATATGCTGCAAATATTTCTTGCTTTTCGTTGTTGCGTTTGCGAGACAATGCAATAAACAAGACTCGTCTTACAGAGAGAATGCATGTGTTTCCTGACTCGTTGGCATATTCGGAGAAACGTGGTGCATTTGGTGAATTTTTAACAGCATTTTCAAATCGTACAAGGATCCATTCAAACTCGTTACGTTCCAATCCCGTAGTGGCGTAAAGGTTTTGGTCATCATCAATTATCTGATCAAACACAGTGTCATTGGACAATCTGCCTTTCTTGTAATCATGCAATTCTGCTTTAAATTTCTCAATTTCTGCTTTCAATTCGGTATTTTTCTTTTCTAGTTTGAGAATCATACGCTTGTCTGAATCACACATGCCATGTGTGTATTACACTTGATCTTGGATCTTTCGTTTCATCATAATTGATTTTTTTGTCAATAACCATATGTGCACAGAAAAATTAGGACTTTAGAAGGTTGTAAGAATAAGAACAAAAAGAGATCTGGTCATCACAAAACTAAAAAACAAACAAAATCATTACCGCATTTTGACAGATCCTACATGTACGTTGGTATTGACGTCCACAAGGAGTTCCTTCAGGTTGCAATGATGGACAAAAAAGGTAAAATTGTCTTTAACGAGAGAGTCGATAGAGACAACGATGAGGTGAAAAAGTTTTTCTTAAAAAATGTCCCAAAGAGTGCAAAATGGACTTTGTTTCATTACTAATTTTTGTACATGCCATTTCACATATACTGCGCTACACTTTTACCTCATACCATGTCTTTACCTCACATCATTCTCCATATCTATGATTTTGTTGTATGTATAATGCGATCTCTTGACGCATATTTGTCCAGTTTTTTGCCATTACTGCATCACCATAGACGCGTTTGAGTGTGGAGAATGCAATCTCAGCTGCTTGTCTTTTGCCATAATTATTATCCTTTAACCATTTTTTTTGATTTTCTAATCTTTGATTACGATCAAGCTTTGAAATATATTTGTGGCCACCACCAAGCTGTGCATCTACTAATTTCTTTCGAGCCATATACCCACGAGATCTACCTGATGAGTTTATCATTACTTTAAGAACTGGTTTTACACCATTTTTGATGCAACAGTTTACATTTTGTTTTGTAGCATAAATTCCATCTCCAAATGCAGTTATGCCTGTTCCAGGTTTTTTATTTTGTTTTAAACGAGTTTGTTTATTACGTGCATCTATGACTTTTTGCAATAGTTTTGGAAATTGTGAGAGCTCTCCAGTGTGTTCATCAGTGATTGTCATTGCTATGATTTTTTTATCATCTGCGTTTACTGCCAGAGTTATTCGGATAAATCCTAGACGGATATTCCATTTTATACGTCTCCATTCTCCACCTTTACCACCTTTGAACCCACTGCCATCAAATGCTACGTTTATTTTTTCCACATTACCTGTTAATGAGTTTGAAAATGTAAATACACCATCGTCTTCATCATATCCTACATTAATGACAGAGATTCTGCGCCATAATTGAACAAAACCTATGGAAAATTCTTCCTGTATTGATTTTGTTAATAGGCCATCCATTTGTCTGTATCCAAGACCAAATAATGATCTTAGGAATACCATCTGCTGTATCAAAGATTGTGGGCATGTGAAAGGTTTGCCATTTTTGTTTTTGTTCATATTTTTAATCTCTGCCAACAATTCATCATGATTTGAATCTAGAACTAACTGTTTGCCATGATTGATGTATTTTCTGTCTTTGATGTATGTCAATAACTGTGATGAGTTATTACTGATCTTTTTGTCTTTCGGTAGTCTTCAAGTATTCTAGGCATGGTTATGAAACAAAGTCGAAATGTCAATTATTTGAAAATAAAAAATAGACTTTATGCATATCCATGTGCTATCTTTATAAACAATTCTAGCATTTTTCGTTAATCCCGCATAGCTTTCGCTAGGTGTGTACTTTCCGTTTCTAAAGAATTATCCATACGAGGTTTACCCTCACAACCTTTCTTCATCCAATCGTTAGATCATGCCGCAGTTATTAATCGGAGTTTAATCTCCAATGCATAAGACGCGGTTGCGAATCTAACTGTAATTGCTTTCAAACTTATCTTTAACATCCAGTATATGACACGTAACATCTTTGATGCAGTGGCTACTGTGGCCTTGCCCGTGCCTTTTTTTCTTGCGAGTCTTTTGTAAAACCGTGTGACATTGCTTTTTGGTGCACACCTTACATGTGTGCGGACCGCTTCACTCAAAACCCACCTCATCATTCTGCTGCCTCTTTTTGTTATACTGCCATGCTTTACCATATCTGCAGAATTGCGTACACTTAACCAAACCTGCATACGAGTACAAACGGTGAGAATCTCCTCACATCATCAATCTCTACCAAAGCACTGTAATCACCAATTCCTGGAATTGTCTTTAGCAATTGGATCTGTTTATTAGATCTTGCAATTTGGTATATCCTTTTGTTTGTTTTTGCAATGAGTCTATCATACGAGTCTATCGCCTCTAGATGATTCATCAATTCTGTAATCACCTATGAAATGAAGCGATTCGTTGTACTTTTGAGTAAATGTTGTACCTGCAATCTTTATCCCCTCTTGTAATAGGATTCCATGTATGGCATTTTTTTCACTCGTTCTCATCTGTACACTCCAATGTCTATGTCGTACAAGGCGCCTCCATTCCACCACAATTTTTGTTGGAACATGGCACAGTGCAATATATCCGCCACGGTAAAGGTCTGCAAGTATCATTGCGTCAATCTTGTCAGTTTTTTTCTTGGATGACGCAATTGCCTTTGTCTGGTATGGGTTCGAGAGAGATACATCCAGCTTTAGATCTTTTGTCATGAACGTAAACAAGCCATACCAAACAGATGAGGATTCCATGATACATTTTGCACTCTTTGGAACATTTTTTAAGAAAAACTTTTTCACCTCATCGTTGTCTCTATCGACTCTCTCGTTAAAGACAATTTTACCTTTTTTGTCCATCATTGCAACCTGAAGGAACTCCTTGTGGACGTCAATACCAACGTACATGTAGGATCTGTCAAAATGCGGTAATGATTTTGTTTGTTTTTTAGTTTTGTGATGACCAGATCTCTTTTTGTTCTTATTCTTACAACCTTCTAAAGTCCTAATTTTTCTGTGCACATATGGTTAATGAATTAATTTTCAAAATTGATGGTGTAATTCATGCCTAAAAATTTAACATTTTCAATTTAAAATTTAATTGTGCATGAGGTCTAATGAAAACAAACAATACGGTACAAAATAAGAACAATAGTCAGATAGATACGCGTTTTCTCATCATGGTGTACTCAAACCCGCATCACAAAATATGTTGTACACCCACACCTTTAATCGAAGCTCTTGCACAATGTTATCCCATTTTCTTGACATGACAGAATCTCTTAAATGCAGAAAACACTACCTCAACTATCCAACGTTGACCATATCTGACGCGTTTTTTCCACTCTGCTTGGTTTTTTAGCATTGCATCATTTGGAGTAAATGCCAGATGCTTTATTTCTCCAAGCTGCTCACGGACCGCTTTGTTACGTGCATAACAACCAACATGAAGTACAGAATTTGATCGAACCTTTATCACAGGTTTAATGCCAAGCTTTCGGCAGCGGTTAAAATTGGCGTTTGTATCATACGCACCATCTCCATACAGTACTATATTGCGTTTGTTCGCAGCTGTCTTTGATACCGCCTTGGATGCTGTTTCTAACAAGGTAGAGAATTGCGAGCTGTCTGTTTTCTCCTCTGGTGACTGTAAGAGACAATTTTACGAGTTTTAACATTTATGAGAAAGTGTATCTTGATGAATCCACGTCGTATCTTCCATTTGTCTCGTATCCATTCACCACGCTCATTGGGTTTTATGCCACTACCATCTATTGCAAGATGGATATCTTTTAACTGATTAGATGGTTGTTGAACTCTTTCAGGTGTCTTTATTTTTAGCGCGTTTATTCTGCGGCATATTGTGGTATGATCTGGAGCATTTGAACCTAGAGCAGTCTGTGCAATTCCTTGACACGCTCTATATGAGATGCCTGTATATTATTGCAAGACTCTCAAATAGTTTATCCGAATACTCAAATCGCCTTCCATTCTTTCCTTTATTTTTAATTCTTACTTGTATTTTCCAAGATTTGGATTTTTGAATGGTTAGATGCTTGCCCCATTTGACGTATTTGCTATCAGCCATGTATGCAGAACCTCCTGATTGCACACATGTCAGATAAAATCCGTACAGTAAACAATACCATCGTATTCAAAGTGGATCATTCCTGATGTGTGTTGTTTTCATCAATAATCCATAATCATGGGGTGATCTATTTGTTTAGGTTTGAATTCTGTTTATATGATATTTAGGCAGGTTATGCAACTAAGTATAAACATTAATGAAACATTGTTGAAATGGTAAAAGTGAAATCATGGCTCTAGATTCTGAAATTGAGTGGACTGAAGCAACTTGGAACCCGAGTACAGGATGTACTAAAATTTCTCCTGGATGTAAAAATTGTTATGCTGAGAAATTATCTCATAGATTAAAGTTAATGGGATTAAAAAAATATGAAAATGAATTTGACTTTACTGAACATCTTAATGATCTAAATTTACCAAAACAATGGAAAAAATCAAAAAAAATTTTTGTTAATAGTATGTCTGACATGTTTCATGAAAAATCTTCTTTTGAATTTATTGTAAAATGCTTTAACACTATGATTGAAGCTGATAGACATAGATATCAAATTCTTACAAAACGTCCTCATATAATGTCGGATTTTTCAGAGATTTTCTGTGATTATTTTGGATATAATATTCCAAATCATATTTGGATGGGAGTTAGTGTTGAAAATGAAGATTATGTATGGCGAATTGATGAACTAAAAAAAGTAAAATGTAAAACTCGTTTTATTAGTTTTGAACCATTAATCTACTCTGTTGGAAAAGTAAACCTAAAAGGAATCAATTGGGTCATTATTGGAGGAGAAAGTGGAGCTAAATTCAGATCAGTAGAAAAAGAATGGATTTTAGAAATTATTGAACAATGTAAAAAACAAAATATTGCAATATTCTTTAAACAATGGGGTGGTTTTAGACCAAAATCAGGTGGTAGAACAATCAATAGAAGAAAGTACAGCGAATATCCAAATATCCAATACCGTAACCCGCTAAAACATATTGTGTTTGATAAAAAAGCATTTGCGCAATTATGTCTTGACAATGAAGTTAAGAATAGAAAAAAGGTAACTATCTAGAGTTTTGAAGTAATCTGACCATCTGATCCAATATTTTTCATCATCACATTTTTGGATCAGGTACATAATACAAAAAATCATTCATGAATAATGAAAAGATAAAATACATTTGTCCTAGGTTAGAATCTAGAGAAAGAAATTGCATTATTACGCAAGGAAAACAAACAACAGGGAGAAACTGTACAACAGACAAAAAAGGAGACATGTAGACAATGAAATCTAAACTTTCATGACTGTATATCTTGAGGATGGTATTTCAAAACTCTAGACAGTTACAATATTTTATAGACGAATTCTAAACGGAGAGTTTACACGCTAGTAAGTTCGTCTT
>JAJIZT010000005.1 GCA_029948415.1 Cenarchaeum symbiont of Oopsacas minuta | reverse complement strand
GCAATCTGGCAAGAGGCAGAGCGACTGCAACGTATAAACAAAATCATACGTAATGCGAGTATGTACGGCGTCAAGGTCCAAAACAGCACAACACCCAAAGCACCAGTATGCAACGAGTGCCACATACACCCACCATGTCCATCTGGACTATGTGCATCATGTGAGGACGTCCTAGCATGACCAACGACAGAAAAATGTTAAGGAACGCCCTAGACCGACTAGCATATGTAGTAGGTCGCATTGAGGACGCGGAGATCAGAGAAGTAGCGAATGAATGCATAAACCAGCTATGGTGCAACTGTGCTAAACTATCAGACGGCACGTATGGGTCAGCACGAGACAACACGCGCACAACAGCATAAACACACTCCTTTTCAACCTATATTTTTCGTTAAAAACCAGCCACCGCAAGCAGTCGATGACAAGACACAACGTCCTCTTCGGAGGACGAGGATTGAAACAAACGTCATACCTGCAATCATGATACAGATACGACCCACAAATATAATATAATACTCACGATCAACAAAAATCGAATGTATACATATCATCGTAAAGACGTATGCCGCAAGTGCGGATCGGACAGCTGTACACATAATACCTAGTACGTGCGTCGAAAAGCGTGGTAAGAGAACGTGATCCACCGTCGTACTGCGAGTGGGTAAGCATAATCACGGGGCAGACGCCTCGACGAGGCCGTATAACTCTGAGAGGTTATCTGCGTGCGGGATAGACTGTTCTATCCGCACTTGTCGCTCGCGCACCGAGAGCGACGGCGAAACGAACAATATAACACGAGTGCAAGACCACGTGAGGTAGCAGAGCTAGTTCAGCTCCCGTTCTACTGCGAATGGGGGCAGGGATCGCCGTCGATCAGACGTAAAAAAAAATACAAAATCCATGCAAATGGTAATCCGATGTGTTGTTTTAATCATCTGGTCGGATTGCCGACCTCGAAATTTAGAGAAGGTCGAGGGGAAGAACCGCTAACAGCAGAGGCTGGCACACCAGTCGGCCTGACAGCATATAACAGACGTATGCTAGATGAGATACTGTCATCGAAAAAATCAAGTGTAAACAAGTGCAGAGGGTCTGGTGCGTCAGAGACGTATACAGTAAGATGGATCGCATACTATTACGCGCTAAAATGTGATCTGCCAGATCAGACAGCGATCATACAAGCTGGAACAAACAAAAAAGCCGCACTTGGATTTTCGGTGCGCTTGAAAAGGCTACTGGATAAAATACCTGAAGTGTACGCTGTAAGGCCAAAAGGTGTAAAACCAGACGAGTATGAGCTAAACACAGGCGGGATCATAAAGTATATGCCAGCTAATGCAAGCGCGCCAAGAGGGTTAGAAAATATCGCAGACGTTGTACAAGAAGAGGTCGCATGGTGGGATCTAACAGATGACGTAGAAGTTTACAATGCAGTACAGAGCCTATATGCCAAATCCCATGCGCGCATAACCCATCTGACAACGCCGCACGGAAAACGAGGTATATACTATGATGTAGTATGGGGGCAGGAAAAAAGCACGTTTAAAAAAATCTTGGTCAATTGGCGAGAGGTATGCGGGCTGCCAGTACGGGATACAGGATCGCTCCTACCGTACTATCCATTGACACGTAAAGATATGGATGCATTACGACGTGAGTGCGTGTACAACTGGAAGCATGATACAGATGGATATAGAGCATGGTATCGAAAAACGATCGGTCCCGAAAAAAAAGTACCGATCCAAAGGATCATAAACCTAGACGATTATGTGATCGATCCAAATGCAGTGCTAGAGGATTACAGAGATAAAAGAGCGACATATGATCAAGAATACGACAATCAATTTATCGCTTCTGAATATTCGGTTTTTGGCGATTTTGATGAGACAGAAGAGCTGATCGCATGGGATATGGACAAGGCACTCGCAAAATACAACGTGCCAGGAATGCCAAGATCAAAACTTGCAGAGGACCTGAGGGGCGACGCGTGGTAAAACCAAGACATTACGGCCATATCGCACACACGAGTGGCAAGTACAGCACAGAGGAGATCAGAGAGAGGTACAAGAGCGGACTACGGCTAGTCGGCAATGTAGACAGCGGTGGCATGGCGGATCGAGCTGCAATGTGCGGTATTCTGGCAGATATAAAATCTCGCAAAAAATATCTTAAATTTATGAAGTATTGGAAATTTGATGAAAAAAGCGATCCACCGATAAACGAAGCAAGCATGAGAGATGACATAGCACGTATGCACGAGATAGTGCATTTTGATTTTTTGGGATATGAGGCAAATAACATGGGTCGGAGCTTTGCGACGAACTTAAGCGAACGCTATGGTATACGACCATATCTATACACGACAATGAGGGCGCGCACAAAAGAGACATTACAGCGATCCGACATCCTAGATAAACACCAAGTAATAGTAGGGATCAATGCAGACAGGCAGCAAGGTCGGATCATACTGCCAAAGATCAAAACGCCAGCGATCCAATTGCTAATGAGGGAATTTGACACGTACGTGATCAAGATTAGCTCTGGAACTGGCAACCGCATATACGAGGCGGAGGGGAGCAATACAGATGATGGAGTTGCTGCATTTCTCGGAGCGTGGCAATTTGCGGATCGGCATTGTCGAGGAATTGACGTCAAAAACGAAAAAATAGTACATCGCAATAGTAGTGCTAATCCATATCCAAATTACATACACACGCCAACAGGAGCAGAATTATGGGAAAAAATAGAAAAGGGTGAAATATAGTTTTAGATCGATGAATTACACAGAATTGAATAAATCCATGATAAATAATGTATTGCATGGGGATGTTATTTGGTTGTTAAAAGGGGATTTAGTTTTAGATCCATTTTGTGGATCAGGTACAACTGCATTAGCCTGCAAAAATTTAAAGAGGAACTACTTGATGATTGATAATAATAGCGATGCAGTAAGGATAGCAAAAGAACGATCAAGGTAAACGCAACGTTAAAGTAAATGCAACGTCAAGGTTGAGCGAACTCATGACGACAAGATCAACCAATACAGACAAGATATATGCAGACCTCATGCGGAATTTGGACAAACTCGTGATAACACGCAACTACCAAAACGAACAGATCAAAAACCTCGTAAAAGAACTAGAGGGCGAATAGATGATATTGGTACTAGTTGGAATTGCCGTCGCTGCACTCGTGGCAGTGACAGTATATGCAATAATGCTGAGGCATGAATGATGGATAAATTACTGTGTATTTTGATCGGTGTACAGGTGCTTTGTTTGATCATACTAGGATTGTCAATTTTGGATATGTCGCTACGGATCGACATGTAAAATGTGTCTAAAAGGTACAGTTACGCAAGCCGTTGGATCAGAATATCTGACGGTAAAATGCCCAAAATGTAATCTCGATCATACTATACAAATCACAAAAAACAAAAAGGCAAAAAAATCATGGGTGTATGAAAAACTGCCAGGAAAGATAATAAAATTACACCCATCTGCATCATGACAATGTAAATATTACACGAGTTATAATTGGCAAGTTGAAATAAAGTGATAAATAATCACATACCCATCATTTGACGTGACAAAAAAAGTAAAAATACCGCTGACCAATAGACCACATGATCCCAAATTGCTCGAAGAAATGGAAGCACGAGGGAGTGAAAAATGGAAGGGTGCAAAAAAAGCTCTCAAAGCCTTAGAGAGCGTCAATATTAAAAATCCTAAAACAGGTAAAAAGATCAAATTGCGAGGTAAGATTATGTATGCGTTGGGCGAGAGGGCGCGCCGTAATGCAGGTCATAACTGGAACAGGCAAAACCGCTCCAAAGTGTCAGATTACGTATTAGAAAATTGGGTACCACAACAAGAACTCGTCCCAGCAACACGGCAGGGTTCAGCGCTGTCAGCTGCTGCAACAAAGTCGAAGATCGCACCTCGCTACTTTCATAATCCACATCAAGGGTTCGAATATATTATTTTTTCAGACATGTATCAATTTACAGAGCTGGGGGCTGTCGTGCAAGAGTTGGTCGGCTATTTGGTCGGCGAGCGATTTTCGCCAAAAATTCGTTTAAAGAAAAAATTGGGAAAAGACGACTCGGAATTAAAATTAATAGAGGAATATCAATACATTGTAGATCAATTAAACGAGGTTGATGAAGCACTTGGGTCTACTGACGAAGGCGGAATCGATTTACCATTCCAAGAAAAAATGTTGATGGTCATTTTAAATACATTTGTGTTTAATCGGTGCGCTGGAATTTACACGTACAAAAATGAAGGGCTTGAGATTAACGATAAAAATGGCAAGCGAATAAAGGTTAAAGGGTTACCAACAGGGTTTATTCCGCAACATCCTCAAGACATAGGAGTAATCGAAGTGGAGCCAAATACATGGAAATTAAAATCCGCACAATTCCAATATGTAATAAACGAGAATAGTGGTTTTTTACCATCTTCGAATATCTTTTACCTTTGGAATGCAATACTGTCTGCACCGATACATGGATCAATGTGGTATGGTACAAGTCTTGGTGCATTTGCATTAGAGGAGGCGCGTACTCTACGACAACTCACGGCTCGCAATTTCCCAGCATATGGTAATATCTTTTCGACTGGTAATCCTCTTATCCAGATTGATCCTCAAGGCGCAGATGAAAAAGACAGAGAGTTAATTTCACAAAACATACTAGCAGACTTTTCAGGCGACGGTCCAACTCTACTTTGGTATCCTGACGGATTATTGACGGTGCATAATCTAGAACATAAAATTCCAATACAAGAGATGATCGAATTTAGAAAATCTATACGTGAGGCTATTATCATCAAGGCACGTTTACCTTTATCCCTCTTTGGTTCAGAAAAAGATACAAATCGTGCGACGCTTGAAATGCGTGTGCAGCTAGCACGTCGAACACTAAAACCGCAAAGAGAGTGGTTAGGACGTGTAATTGCAGATCAGCATTATATGCGGAATTTCAAGGCAATCTATCCTGATCCAAACTGCAAGGAAAGACGTGATGTTGAAATCGTGACGCACTTTGACGATCTCCAAATAGACACCGCAGAGGATCGCATGGACAGACTGGCTGCATTAATTTCGAATGGGTTCCCACTTTCAATTGCTGGGGCTGCTGAAGTCATGGAACAGCCAGACTTGGAAAAACATATCGACATGGTAATGTATAAAGCAATGCGTGATAAAAAATTACAAGACCTCGCAGAGCCTGCACCTGACAAGGAGGTAAAACAAAACACATTAGATTTGAAAGACAAAGAGACAGTCGACAGAAAAAAGGTTAGGGTAAAGTAAACATGTTCCAAGCTGTCCATGCCTCAAAACCTGAAATCTTGACAAAATACAAAGATGAAAACGGGTTTTTCATAAAGAGGTTTTTTATGAACGATACGTTCAATTTCAATCGCTGGAGCTCGACTTGGGAGGGAATGCAAAGGTCAGCGGACACAGTTATCGGCAAACCGCAAATTACCAAATGGGACTGCGAGGCAGAAAATGTATGTGTAATGACACACATAACAGGACCCACGTATGAACAAGCTTTAGAAATTCAGGTACCATATACAACAGGTATTATAGTAGGGTACGAACTAGACGATGCAACACACACGCTAAAAGTTTATGAAAAAATCACAGATCGTAAAATTCAGAGTATGTTTGAAAACAAGGAAATATTATACAACTCGCCGTCAGTATGGCCTGTAAGCGAACATAATACACCATCTGGTACAGAGATGGACTCTTGGGTTGCAGCACATAATGCAAACGTGACAGAACCTGCATATGGTCAAACACAAGCTGTGATTTACGATTCATGTAAAGGGACAGATGGGGAATGTAGCGTGCGGTTAAAAAATGCTTCAAAATACAGATCTGTTGTAAAACACAAGGATCATATGCATTATGCAAGTACAAGTGCAGCTCCATGTGAGTCAAGAGCTAAAGCCGAACTAAATCTAGCATTACGAATGGCGTCAATATTCCTCAAAACCGCCTCAACTGAAACAGGTCCAGATGGTAAAAAAGGGCATTGGATAACGGTCAGAGGCAATAGAATTTTCATACCTTTACACAAAAAAGTCGTGGATGTCATAAGAGATCGAATAAAACACCGAAAATAGAGATCGGGAATAGCTGTTTATTCTTTATATAGTTTTTTATCATTCAAAAATCGAATGTCAGAAGCAGATAATATTGCACTCGTAGCTGAAATGAGCCGTCTAAGTGGCGAGATTGCAGAAGTCAAAAAGGAAACTGCAAAACATGACAGTGAGATGGAAGAGTTGAAAAAGAAAGAGGCAAAAAGCCGTAATTCCATGTTGATTAAACTAGCTGCCACCATGACTCCAGAACAGCGCAGCGCTATGGCAAAAGACGAAGAGGTCAAAAAGGCAATGGAAGAAGACGAAGAAGTCAAGAAAGCCATGACCGACACAAAAAAGAACGACTCTGAAAAAGCAAAAGTGGACGAGGATAAAGAGGGACTAAAACAAATAGCTCGTGAAAGTACAGTAAAAGAAATGATTGGTAATTATGAGGTAATGCCCGCTGAAGCCGTTACAGCAATTCAAAATCAAATGGCAGATGTTGAAATTCCAAATTTGGTAAAATTTGCTTCTGTCGCAACAATTCTTTCAAAATATAGTAGCAAGAATGCAGCAAAGCAACGCAGTACTTCATATCCACAATTAGGATTTAACGCAGGTGCTGAACTTCCTGCGTGGGTAAGAAGTGACGAGTAATGAGCGCATCTACAGGTTTTTACAAAGGTCAATTAGCATATTTGCCACAAGGTCAGGTTAAGAAATTACCGTTAGGTAAAAATCAAAGCGTAACAGGCGGTATGCTTGTTACGACAGACTCAAATGGATATGTAATAGCAGTACCTCGTGTTGCAGCAGGTCCTGCGGTGTTTAACAACGGTGGAATGATAATTAATACAGGTGGGTCAATAGGAAATACCGCTTCTGATATAGCAGGACAAGAGAGTGTTATTTGTCAGCTCGGCAAGGGTCGTATCATTGTAGAGTTGGCAGCTGGTGTGCGAACTGGAAACTCTTTACAAACTGTAAACAATTCAAATGATAAATTTACAAACGCTGCTGCAGACGCCCCTGCAAATACTATTGTAGGTCATCTAATTGAAATTGCAGGCAATGCCAAAATCGTCTCTGAAGACGGTGATCTAGGCGTAATGGAGGTTAAATCATAATGGCAAACGGACTAGAATACGTAATGATACCTCGTAAAAGTGGCAATATCGTATACGAACAATCGCCAGACAAATCGGCGCAGATGCAAGACAGGGAAGACCGACTATCATATGAAAAAGGCATTGCCAGAGTTGTAAGGCAAAAAACATCGCATCAAGCCTCTTTGGACAAGATCGCAATGGATAGCGTCATGGAACCATTTCTAGGCGATACTGTCGTAGGCGATAATTTGCTAAAAACAATAAATCCTGGTTATCAAGCCGCACTCGAAATACCTGCAACTACTGACTTTGGCAAAGCATTCGTACAAGCAAAACAAGCTGCAAAATTAGACGAAGGTAGTCTTATCGCAAGACAAGCAGGTGCAAAACAAGCATACGATAATGCTACTATACCAGGCCCTGCAACACTTGAACACTTGAGACGTGTCATGCTCATACCAGACATGTTAGGACGACCAAGAACCGCATTTTACTTGAAAAACTTTTTCCAAGAAACGCCTGTTCCTACTCTTATTGCACGTCAGCCATTAACAGGATTTTACGAGCAGCAGGGTGCAGTACCTCGTGGTGGACGCATAAACGAAAGTAACCAGACATTCGCTGAAATTCAATACGAATTAGAAAAATACCCAATTATGATTAACGTGCCGATTGAAGATAGAATATCTACGCAAATTTCATACCCTGATGAGTTAAAGATGAACTTACAGTTTGCTCGGGAAAAGCGACATAATGATGAAGCATTAAAAGAAATGTTAAACATAACCACAGAGTTTTCAATGTCCACTTTGGGCGGACTTGGTTCAAATTATCACAGTCCAAACTCTGGACCTAAAAGAATGATTGAACTTACTGTTCAATGGTATAATCTGCACCGTTCCATCATAGACACAGTAGCAATGGCTCCATCTCTCTTTACAAAATGGATAGAGAATACATGGGCTTACAACGTAACAGGTCCATGGAAGACACGTAAATTTGCAGGTATTACACCTCTGCCAGGTCTTGACAACATTACTTGTATAATCGACCCAGCACTAGAAGCAAATCACTCACAACGCATATTTTGCGTAGACAAGCGTAATGGTGCAAGATATGGACAAGGTCCAATCATAACCAAGTCCTTTGACGACCCGTATTATGCTTCAAGTGGCGAAGTAATGTACGAGTTCTTCCAATACAAAGTCGTAGATGGCAAATCAATCGTGTCGGCAAGCGACCCATCTACCTATGACAGAAAATACTCTTTCTACATAACGGTGGCAATCTAGATGGGCAAAACCACTGCTGAAGAACTTGACAGACGTGCAGCGGAGCTTGACGCAAGAGAAAAAGCACTAGATACAAATTCTAGTATGAACCAAGACGATTTAAATAAAAAGATAGATGCTGAAGTACAAGTCCGTGTAAGAGATATTCTAACTGCCAAAGATCAAAAACAAGAGACAGATGATATTAACGACCCTGCATATGATGACGCTAAATTTGTTTTAAGGCAAAAAAGTGCAAACGAAGCTGCAAACGGTCCACAAGACCCACCCTTGTCTTTTCCGACCAAGTGCTGTGGTTTTAAATTCAAGACCGATGTTGGTTTGAATGCGCACCGTATGCAAGATAAAAAATGCCCCAAAGGCGCATTTGCGCACTAGTTTTTTATTACGACTCTACTAATTATAATTATGGTTCTTGGTAAAATATTCGGTTCAAGAGTTCGAGCTTCCCCGCCAAACATAATGACTGATGTTGATTTACTTGCACTCGGTGAAAGCTCGCCTGATTCAAGTAATGCAATATTTGCCGATCCTGGCCCTCTTATCAAAGACGCAGTTGAAAAAGCAGAAGAAAATTATCAACGGTCTATACGACGTTTGTTAGGTTCTGGTAATCCATGAGTGTTGAAACAACGCAATATCTTATACCTGCTCAAGCTAGATTAAAAATAGGATTAAAAGATGAAACCGACACAAGTGAAGATAACATAATTCTACCAATGGTTGAAACAGCGAACAATATGGTAGAAGCTGTCATATCGCAGTATGCTAATGGCGACGTAATAGAAAAAGGCAGTAAAGAATTCACATATGCATTCCAAGCTGCACAGGCCAAGTTCATGGAACGTTGGTACTTTAGCCTCTCAAACTCTTATCGTCAAGAAAAAATGCAAACAGAATATGAAAATCGCATAGACGATCTCATCAAAAAACTCAAGACGCTTTTTGGCACTCGTGTAAGACCAACAACGGCTCATAGAAGTTATAGAGCTAGACAAGTATTACCCTCTCAGAGATATACCGGAGTTTGGGATAATTAGTTGCCAATAGAACCGTCAGATATGCAATTCTTGTTATCGGGAGGTGCTACTAATGACAATCCTAACGCGTCTATTGGTGGTGCAATATCAAATGTAGAGATCAAACAAGCAATAGATGATCTAATAGGCAATATGTTTGACACAGTTTATGGAGAGGAAAATGAAGCAGGTTATGAAGATGTGCGAATAATCTATTTGAAAAATAACGCCTCTATAATGGCAGAACGATGTAAGATATTTTTTGCGACTCCTAGCATAGATGTTGAAATTCCAAATCCTAACCCAGAATTACCACCAGAACCAGTCGTAGCAGATTATCCTTATGATAACGGCAAAGTCGGTTATATTACAATGGGGATCAAAGAGGGTGTAAATGTCCAGGTGCCAACTCGGATAAGCAAAACCGATGTTCCAACCGATGTAAATTTTTCGCAACCAATCCGTACTAGTAAAACAGATCCAAGCGTTCCTGCAGGGGCATTAGAATTGGGGAATTTGCCAGCAGGTCAATACAGAGGTATATACCTAAAGAGGTACATCTTACAACAACCAGTAAAAAACGTGGCGACCTTTTCAATCACAGGTGTCTCATCTAGCGGAGAGTAATCTAGTTGCCGTTTATCATAACAGGAGATGGAGATAACAGAGCAGTCGAAAAAACAGGTACAGATTATTTTACACTTGACGAACTTGTAACCGCAATAGGTAACAACTCCACAATCACTCCTGCACATTATGCCATCAGAGAGGCATATTTGGACATACACAAATTCCTTAACAGCGGTACATTCAATTTGGAAGCAAATCGTAATCAGTATGTAACCATGTCAATAGACGGTGGTGTTGCCTTTGGAAATGACGAATTTGTAAATCGTGGGGACATTGAAATACAGGGACATGCTGGTTTTTCAGACGGGATTGAAATACCAATATGGAATGTGACACTACTCGCCACACGTGATTCACAGTCTTATTTTGCACAATCTCAAGGTGCAATCAAGGATTTAGGTCTTCGGTTTGTTCTGAAGTATGTCAAAATAGTAATAGCAAGTCCTATTGATTTTTTCACAAGTGCAACTCCAGCAGGCGGTAATGATTTAGAACATGTTTGGATATTACCTTTTCAGAGAGATGATGGCTTCAATCCGATTATAAGATATAATAAAGTAGGAATACTGAAAAACGTCACATTTTCAACACCCATATCACTATTCAATTCTCCAGCAGTCATCACCAATCCTATCCTGAAAAACGTGGGCGGTCCTCTATTCATGTCTCATGTTGGTGCAGAGCGTTCAGGTACATCTGCGTTGCGAACCGTAGAGGGATTTTCATACATTGGTACAGCAAGTTATCAAACATCAGGTACTCCAAGAGTCACGCATTACAACTCACAGCTCGGAAGTGAGACACGGATAACTTCAGTTGGGAATAATCCTGAAAAATGTCATGGGATATTATTTTACCAGAGAGTCAAAGTTGAAATTAAAGATATTGATGGCAATATGCTCAAAGGCGTAGCTATAATCAGAGACCATAATAGTGGTGTAAGACCCATAGCATTGTATTACAACTTATCCTATAACGGCGGAGGTCGTGATGACCCTGAAAATTTTGTGCGAGCGTTATGGCGTAGTGATATATCTGAAAACAAAGTGTACAAGTTTGACATACCAGAGGGCAGACAAAGTCAAGAGTTGGAAGTGCTACAAAACGTACACTGGTGGAATTATACAGAAAATCCTAACTTTGTACCTGCATATCCAACAGGTGAGCATGATGATTTTAGAGGCAAAAGTAACAAAGATAATTTTAGGATTGGGTATTATATTACAGGATACGAGATTAAACCAAATGACGTTATATTGAGGAAACAGGGTGATACACTCATAATATCACAAACCGCCACACGACTCCCAAAATATCAGCATACAGAGGCACAGATTGCGAACTTTACCCAATATGAAAATGAAGTCAAATTATACGAGGGAATACGATATTTAGAAATGATACAAGCCGAAGCATTATCTGAAGTAATAGGTGTAGGAGAATCGCTTGTGAGTTATGAGGGGAATACTCTTACAATACGTGAGGGTTGGAGGCTCATTTTATCCGATGTACCTGATACATTTTTGCTAGACACCAATCTAAAATTAATTGAAGTTTATGTGGAAGGTGTGTTTTATATCTCAAATGGTCAGAGATTAATAGTTAATGGAGTTCTTGACGCAAGAGCTCCAATAAGGGGGATATATCAATATCTAAAACAAGGAATAAAAACAAATTCACATCATCTTAAACCATTGGTGAACTTTAATTCAGAGATAAAATATTTCATAGAGATATTCCAAAACCACAATGACGGTACGCAAACACAGATTTACTCTCTCAATTCAGATGATTTACCACAGTACATAGAAATAGAAGACGGAGCCTCTATAACTTTGCACGCTCATGGTGGTGGAGTCTCTAATACCAATGCAACATACGACCCTATACCTGACCTGATAGAACCTACATTAACACTTGACGGAGAGCCTGGATTGGTGCAAACCGTACAGGCAAAATTAGAAGCAGGGGAATATGTGGCAACTATAACCAAAGACGGAGACGTGTACACGCTAAATCTTGGTGGCACCGAGAGTATGGAAGACGTGATAAGCGAGGTTTTGTACCTACTTGCAGATGGAGCAGTTTCAAAATATAATCAAGGCAAACCAAGTGATGAACGCATAACTACAAATATCATAATGGAAACAGGAGGCACAGTACTAACAATGCACGCATTGTTTGGCTCTCTTAATAGTCTGAAATTTAACGGCGGTGCAGCAATTCGCATTATACTAAATGACGGCAATGTAGATTTACTCACATCTCATGACTTTGGAATAAATGTTCAAACGAGTACAAAATTCTTAACTCGTTCAACTGTCAAGGCAGGGGATACAATTAAAATAAACAATAGATCTGTTGTTGAAATTACAGAAGACGGCACGTATGACTTGGTTTTGAATATTGGTGCAACTAACAGAGGTTGGATTAAAAGAGATTGGGTTGATACAACAAAACATACGTTTACGGTTAATAACCCAAATTATGTACCAGTAGAATTACCAATACTTGGACTAGATGTACCACCATTAATTGATAACAAATACTTACCTATTGGGGATTATCTAACAGCAGTTGGCGATAAAATATTACACAAAAAAAGTACAGTAAATAATACAGATAGTGCTTCAATAGAAAATCCATATCACTTGAGATTGTTAAACGATTTTGATAAAACGTTCCCATTCGGTCTTGACGGATTACACACTATCAAAGAAGTTAGACCGAGTACTGTTGTGTTAAATTATGAACCGATTGTAAATCAAACTACTACCACTTGCACTCCAGCAGTATACTATGAAAATGCAGCCATATCAAATGGGCAAAATGCAGATGGTACTCCTAATTATGATTCAGCATTTATCGTTGAGGGCATAGGTGGCAATTTTGAAATATTTCAAGTGGACGCAAGACGTGCTAAAACTGCCAACAATACGTATAATGAAGCAGGGGCAATGTTTAACAGTTTTGTACAAAATACCGATAATACGTTTTACCTTGTACGTGCAAATGGTTCCAAACGTAAGATAACTCCACGCTTTCAAGTTTTTAGCAATAACGCATTTCATTTTGAATTAGGAAAGGCCGATTTTGACCTTCGTGCAGGCGAACATGTTACATTTTTAAAATCTCCAGCGATTACGAATACAGAATATGAAGTTGTACGGGTCGCCTTGCAGATAAAATGGGACAGCGGAGGCAACGAGGAAGTGGCAACGCAATATATCAACAGCTTAACCCAAACTGCAATTAACGTCACTTCGGGAGCTGACATTAAAGACGTTTTAAACAATATTAATATGGACACAAGTGATCTGTTAGAATACCAAAATAATTACTCTGAAAGAATTTTAAATCCAGATGGTTCTGTTAATTTCAAAATATACAAAGATAATACTAGAACAGAGCTTTTGTACAATTTCCTCGTAACTAAAGATGGGGATGTGCAAAAGAGGGATCGAGTTTGACAGATTTTAATTTCTTTAAAGGACATTTTAATAACGATGATTCTATTTTCTTTGGCGGTTGGTTTTCAGATAATGTCAGACAAGTGTTTTTTGCTTTAAATTCTGCTTTTGCTGTAAAACCCCAAGTGGTAAAATTTATGGACTCTGCACATTCTATACAAAATGAAATGCAAAGCTCTTTGAACTCTGCGTTTACTGTAAAAGCCTTGATCTCTAATGATATTAGATCAGCATACAGCATACGGACTAGAATTAATTTCAGCAAAAATGGGGCTTTTCAAGTAAAAAAAATAATTCTAAACGCACTAAATTCAGCATATCCTGTAAAGGCGATTACTGCAAAAAGGCTAGAGTCTGCATACTCAATACAGCAAGAGACAGTTTCAAACAAAAACATGGCGTATAAAATACAAATTACGATTTCAAACTCTCTAAATTCTGCCTTTGGAATAAAGACAAAGGTTACAAAATCTGTCCATTCTGCATACATGTTAAAGGCAAAAATATCACTTGGGTTAAATTCAGCATACAAAATACTAGTAGAACGTTCCCATTTTATAACAAGTCTAATAGTACAAGACAAGGTAGCGTCTAGACAAGAAAGTCAAGATAAATTAGGCTCTATTGGGTCTGTTGTACATACCTCACAAATTAAAACGCAAACATCAAAGCAAAGATCATCTATTCTAGACGTAAACAAAGCAAAAAAAACTAGCGTGATTGTTGAAAATACAGTTTCAAATAACGTCCTCGTAAATGATGAAAAAACATCAATCCTTGACGTAAAGCGTAAAATTGGCAAAACTCTTAAAAATCAGAATGGAATAAATAAAAAAGGATTGGTGTAAAACAAAGATGACTCTTGAAATTATCCCAAAAGGTCAGAAAGGAAATGTCTTTACAGTAAGACCATCTGAAAAGATAACAAATCCCGATGGTACAACAACAATACAGGATCAAAGTTTTATAGGCTACTCTGCTGTAAAAATGATATTCCGTGATCCTCAAGGAGTAGAAAAAAAATATACTGCAACGTATATTCCAAAAGCAGGGCTTGTAAATTTGAAAGGCGTAAGAATAGATCAAGAGCCTCCTATAGATGACACAAATATCAATGACGGCAATGATGGAACAGAGAGAGATGGGCATAGGAATGAAATAAATTCTAGTCCAGTTAATATTGGTAGCCTTGACAGTTACATAGAAGTTGCTGGAGGTGTTGAATTAGAGTTGAATAGGTCTACCTCTGGAGACGTTATAGGAGGGTTTGTTATATTTTTCAACGAGGCAGTTGAGGGAGTTTTTGAACTAGTTTTATATGATCAACGGGGAGTGAATATAGTACGCACAGTACCATTTTCAAACCCAGTTCGAGGAATTAATTATATCATTGATGACTGAAGATCAAATTTATATCAACAGAATTGTAATTAGAAATAAAGGCACTAATACAGCAAGAGTAGCAGGGTTTTATAGTGCAGCGGCAACTCCTGGTGTACTTCCATATAATTATGGGTATGCAACTGCCTTTTTACAAGTTCCTGGAATAGACAGACCTTTCACATACGTAAGTATTGATAAAGGTAAATCTCTAATCTTAAAACGTGATGTAGTTCAAGAATCTAATACAAATCATAAAGTCATATTTTATGTCAGAGGTGCCGCCGAACCCGATCTAACTATTGATTTTTATAAAAATAGTGTTCTACAAGGTACAGAAGTTGCAGTTTATGATCAAGAAAGTCAAACTTGCACGGTTCCTTTAAATTTTGAATTTGATGAACTCCACATAAACGTCTTGGATACTACAAATGGTTTTGGTATAAATCTAGGTGGAGTTTCAATAGAAAATAATGATCTTGTACAAATGAAAGATTGGACTAGTGCTATAATATCAGAACCCGCAATCTTTCCTTTTGACAGCAAAATAGAAACCGACGTGTCTGTGACACAAGGTACATGGTTTTTAGAATCTGTAGGTATTAAAACAGTACAGCGTGTCATTATCTCTGATCCAAATAATGAAGCAAATTCAGAGATAAGAGTTCAAGTATATGTTGATAACGCATGGCTTACAATTCATACAGGAAGCATAGAGGCAGGAGCAGGAATAATCACTTTGGAAATAAATGATATTGCTCGCACTTTTGATCATTTTAGACTTTTATCAAGCAAGACATTCAGAGTACATGAAATAGTCATATCAGGCACTGCGTTTACAGATTTGACAGGAGGAAGTGTTGTTTTTCATGACAACACAGGTATTCTAGACAAATACGGCACATGGTCTTATCGAACCAACACGATATACAAGGATCAAAGTAATTTGGAAAGTGTTAATTCTAGTCAGGTATTTGTAAAATGAGTTTTAACAATCCTGATTATGGTGTAATACTTGAACGACTGTTAGAAATTTATCAACATGATGATAAATTAAAGGCAATTATCAAATCATGGCGTTTTGGAGCTCTTGCAGTAAATGAATATCAGGTGTCAATTACGCCTGCAATATTTGTTAAAATGGGAGCTGAGTTACAAGGTTTGAGGACAAATGCAGGAGTTGGAACAAATGAGATCATGCCACCACAAAAAATCCCGTCTGTTTTTCATACCGTTATAGTATGCAGTACAAATCATAGACCCGAAGACGTGCAAAAACAACAATACACAATAGTCTCAATCGTAAACAACATTTTAGCGAATAACATGCAATTACGCAAGCCGACGGATCGATCCGACCCCAAAGTATCGAATTCTATTGTTTTAGAACCAATTAGATATAACACAGAACGTAATGATAATCTGACAGCTGCGGTCAATATTCCACTACGGGCTATTATATACTCACGATAGTTTTATTTAGCGATAATGTAAATCAAATACGTGTCAGCAACTTTTGGCGATCCAATACTTAGCCTCATGCAAGCTCAAAATGCACGTATAGCTTGGCGTGTGGGCAATTCGCCTACTGGAACATTTACAGATTTTGTTCGCATGAGACGTCTAGGAACTGATCAAGATCACCCAGAGACTAGGCAAAACTATCAAAACGGTCATGCTTATCATTATGGCTCGCCAGATGGAATGATTGAATTTGCCGTAACGATAACAAGAGATTTAGCATCTGATCTTAAACTCAAAAACACTCGTGATGCAAACAACGTTTTACCTACGATATATTGGCAAATTATTTACAAAGATGACGCAGGTAAAGACGTAACTGTAACAGGTCAAGGGTATCTGCCTAGATTACGAACCGACAGAGGTTTCAACGCACAAGGGGAGGAAGTTGCATATGAGTTATTTTTGCGTGTAATAGGATTACCTACAATAATAGTAGATGCCTAATTATGAACACAGATGAAATAAAGGCACATGTCATAAAAAATCTAGGTGTATGGTCAGATGAAACCATATTAATTGAAATGCGTTCTATGGCAGATAATGCAAATTTACCTCGTGGGTTTATTGATGGAATAAAACGAGTAGGCGAGGGTTTACAAATACGCTTCATCAACAACTATACTAATTCTAAAAATAAACCACTTGCACTATGGTTTGAATTTGGCACAAAGCCTCATGGAATTGATCCAGTAAAAGCTACTAGATTAGCATGGAAAGAAAACACAATTAGTGCTGTTAAAGTGGGTCGTGGGAAAGGAAAGAAGCGAGGCATACGCGCAAGTGGCAAAGCTCCTGCAAAACTCAGTTTTTGGATATTCGCAAAACATGTAGATCACCCTGGAACTAAAGCACATCTAGCTATGACACGAGGATATAAAATCGGCATAAAAGCACTAAGGAAACGTATAGCAAACGAAGTAAAGCAATACGTAAATTCAGCTGGAAATGCAGAGGTTGCATCAAATGGCTGACGATCAAATTAGTATGGGTTTGAAAATAGACATTACGTTACGCGCCCCATCTGAAAAAAAACAAACTGGTAAAGCATCGTCTAAAGGGTTTGAAAAATCGCAACCTCGTATAGAGCCTGGAACAACGCCAATACGAACAAATGCAAATCAAGCTCGGAATGCATTACGCAAAGAAGAAAGAAAACAAACAGAAAAAGTAAGAGCTCAAGGTTTGTCGCCGTTTGGCGAAAATGCGACGGATTGGTGGCCGAGTGAAAGCGGATCTGCTTCTATTTTAAAACGCAGATCAGAGGGCAGACGTGCTAGAAATTCTAATACAAAGGACAAGACAAGTAATACTCCTCTAGTACATGAGAATATCATTGACGAGTTGAAGCGAGAGTTGGGAGAACAAAAAGAGAGGCTTCAAAACCTTAAAAACATATTTGATAAAACTGCCTTGAACAATCTCTCAACACTTGCTAATAATCCAGCAGGCGGTATAGAACGTAAAGTCTTGAATGTGTTATCAAAAGCAGGTCCTCATGGAGCGATCGCAGGAGCTATTGTAACAATGGTTTTAACAGCTCCTAAATTCGCAGCAGAGGGCATAGAGATTTTATCACGTAAAGGATTACCGCTTAATCGTGATTGGACGTTAGACTTTGAAAATAAAACCCGTGCTGCACTTACAGAAGAGGATATTAAATTGCGAGTACTTGGACTTAATCCATACGTAACAGGTGGGCCCGGACAATACATACCTGGAGATGGATATGGCATACGCAGTAGTCTTGAGATACGAGATGAGATAAGAGCCACCAAGCAAGGTCAGGACAGCACGGCACGTGGAATTGTACCAGAAGCAGGCTATTAGCATATTTTTAAATACTTTATTTCATACGATAATTATGTTAGAAGAACCTGCGACATTTCACGGTGCAGTTTTAGTCATACTTGGATCACTCGTACCGATCATTTTAGGCGGTCTTTGGAAGATCGTAACAAACCAAGAGCGTAATTCAAAGAATATCTATAAACTAAAGCAGGCCATAATACAAAGTGCAATGTATGATGACAGCATAACTCGGCATTTACATTCTGACTTTAAAGCTCGTAAAGAAAACATAGTGCGTCAGGCTCTAAACGGAGACAAAAAAGATGGGTAGCATTTGGCTTACTAAAAACCGAGCTACTAATTGGCTTGGCATTCTAGTAGCAGGTTCAATCGTTCTAGCTATGCTTTATGTTTGGATATTTTTGCACGATGGTTCGGCGGATGGTAATCTCTTTATCGCACTCGTGGCAGCTTTATCTACTGTTCTAGGATATTTTATGAAAGGGGATTGCGATGTGTGTTCGGCAAGAAAAGATATGCATTAATAGTCGCCTTTTTCATTAATGTCTAATGAGTAAAAAATATCTCGCACTAGCGCTTTTAGTGGGAATTGGATTAGCAACAACGCTGAATACTGCATATGGTCAAGAGACAGCTCCACTTGAAGTAGAATTAAGAACATCTGATATTGCCGTAATAGCAATAGGAATCATGGGTGGACTTGTCAATGCATTCATGGCTTGGAACAAAGTAAGAAAAGCAAACATAGCTAACCATTTGCCTGCAAAGTTTGATCCTACGTTATTCTTAAACAAAGTATTATTTGCGACAATAACTTCAATCCCAATCGCAATAGCAACATCACTCCAGCAAACAGAATTAACATTGTTCACAATGTTTCTAATTTTCACAGCCTGTATTGGTACAAGTCAGCTAATCAGCAATGCTCGAACAAAGTCAAAGTAAGATCACTCTTTTTTATTTTTTAATTCCAATACCAAACCCAACGGTAAAATTTGTTTGTGTTCGCTTATCCAATGTTTACGCTCTATAGCTTTTTTGTAATATTTTACTCTGATCTGAATTGAATAATGAGGTTGTTTTACAGCGAATTTGCGACATGCGTCTAGTTCTAATTTTGACATAAAGTGATTTGTTTTTACTTGAAAAAAAATTAAATGTTTACCATGCCACGCAAACCCATCATACAAACCCCACAGATCAGTTTGTTTGTAATTTTCATGGTCAGAACCGCTGTACACGTCTTTAAACAAACCATGTCTTTGAAAATAAATATGGTTAAACCCCAAACTTTCCAAATAACGTCTGGCATAAACATTACTGGTGTTAAATCTCTTGGTTGCCAATATGATCAAGAACCTCTGATACTGCAAGTGCAAGTCCACAATGCAAACAGCTATTACTTTTACAACCATTACATCTTATCATGTTATTTTTTATGATTGTAAAAGTAAAAGTGTCATTCATTCTAACATGGTACAAGACAATTTTATTTTTTTCCAATAAAACAACCTTGACGACTTGTTCTATTGATGATGTAGAAGCGATCCGATCGTTAAAGGATTGAATAATGTAAGAAATGTATGCTGAAAAACTGCGTATTCCCTGCCTTGTTAAAATCTGTTTGCGTTCAGTATATTTGAAATGAAAGTCGTCATAAATGATCTTTGGAACAGTAATCGAGGTAAACCCAGTTTTTGGCATGGGTATTCTATTACTTTAATATATAAAAATATGTTGTACAGTACGGTATATTGTAGAATTGTCTACAATTATGTACATATATATAATCCACGGCTGTAATAACAGTATGTCAAAACGAAAAACAATAGCCGTTCCAGAAGTTACTTTCGCGAGATTTACTGGACGTGCTGCAAAATTCGGTTGGAACCATCAGGTATTTTTAGACCGCCTGTTAAAACTGGCCGACACACGCGAAAAGGAGCTAAGGGAGATCGAGTAGAGGTATGAGCCAAACACATAAAGTTGAAAAAGTTGATACTAATGACGCTTATCTTGCGAATGATATTGTAGATGAAAAGCAAATAATGGAAGCCGATAAAGAGGTAAAGCAAGCTCTAGTATATCATCATACCCAATCAAACAAACTCGTCATAACGTACGCAGGTGTAAAATGGGCTGTACTCAAAATGGCAGATCGTGGATCAAGTATGCAGTTCATAGGCGAACCGCAGATAAAATTAGAAAAGTTTGGACTAGAGGATATGAAAGAGTGGTGCTGGCAAGCATCAGTTAAAGTACGTAATATAAACACACGTCTTGAGACTTTGGGCGTAGCTGAAAGTCCATTTATAGATCGATATAGCAAAGACGGTAAACATGATCCTTTTGGCCGAACCAAAGCAGTTAGCAAAGCTGAACGTAATGCATATAGAAAACAAATACCAGAACTTGAAATCGCAGCTGTGGTCAAATCGGCACAAACAACTGGTGGCATTCAACAACTTCAAACAACCCCCACTCCAGCTAGTGCGCAAAAAGGAGCGCCTGCAAGTGCTAGTCAAACAAAATATTATAGAGACTTGTGTACAAAACACGGAATAAATGATTCTGTGACTCCGTCAAGTATGGAAGCTATGAGTGTCAGAATAGACCAAATAGTAAAGAGGTATGGGAAATGACACAGCCATTAGTTTATTTAATCGATACTGTGCAATTTAACCTAAAAATAGAGACATCTGAAATGAACAGTCATCAAAACATACTTACAGGTACCATTTTTGACAAAGAAATAGAACCAATAACTATTAGCGATAGGAGATTGAGGGATTTAATCTCAAATCTTTTAATGTATAAAAAAATGAAAGAGCAAGAGTTTTGCGACCACAGAATGAAATCTTTTATCTATAAAACTAGTGGAGATAAAAAGAACCTAACTAAAGTCGAATGCTGTCATTGTAAATGCGTATTGCCTCTAGTGGAGTATAAGAAATGACAACTTTGTTCAAAAATAGTACTGTTGAATTGAAAATAGAAAAAGAGGATGGTTTTAATCGACTAACGTTAACTACTAATGAGCAGCACTTTCCCTTGACTGCACTCTTTACTAATGAACATCTGGACAATATTATTACAGAGTTGACTGCGTTCAAAAGAAAAAGAGGCGAGATCATGACAAAAATAAAAGTTCCTGTCTTTAGGAACTATACTATAACTCGCATTTTTCAGAGATATTTGAGGTTGAATAAAGAATGACCTGCGACCACGAGGCTTTTGTATTAGAAGCCGAAAACATTTCTAATTACCCAATCAAAAAGCAAGATGCCTTATCTGTCAAGTGCATGCATTGTGGGTCTTGGGCCAAAGCGACAATAGTTGTAAAAGTTCCGAATTGCGTACATGAGTGGCTAGTTACAGGCACATGTTACCATCGTAACACTCGCACAGTTTCCATTACTTACGAATGCAAAAAATGCGTAGCGGTCGGAAAAACATCAGTAGACCCTTTTGGATTAAAGGTGGCAATAAATGTCGAATGAAACTCTTGATCTAGAAGAATATCTGACCGACACCCAAAACATGCTGTTAGACCTAGTTGACGATATGCACTCATGCAGTAAAACATGTAACTGGCAGCGATATCGGGAATGTTTAGAGGACTGCTGTACAGTAATTGTAGAAGCTGGTGCCACACTAAAGGATGTTGATATTCAAAATGACTAAAGCACTCATTTACCAGATTGCCCGTAAAATAGACGGTAAATTCATAGATGAATTTGACGAGCCTAAAGACGTGTTCCTAACCGCATATGAGGATGTGGAAAGCGTGGGCAGAGAGTCAGATTACTATTACACAGGCTACAATCCATCGACTTGTAAATTTGCCGTGTTTGTGAGTAGTAGGCCAATACGGCAGTTGCATACGCCTTGGTTAGATATTAGATGCGTCTTGGGAATTGAATTCAAAAACGAAGCAGGAAGGATGTTAAACGAAGAGGGGTATATTCCTCTAACAATTCAAATGCTGCAACAAGAAATGAGGTATAAACATGACTTACACTGATTTATGTGGTGCCTGTATGACAAAAATGAACCCCAAAGATGCTCTTACTGCTGTTATGAAATCTAATCACAGAGGCGACCATCCTGAAATATGGCATACCTCATGCTTTAGAACAACAATGCTCCTGCAAAGACATCATAAATTGGCTGACACGCATGTCAAATATGAAAAGATAGATATAACAACTATATGCGAGGAAATACCACAATGACCCATACAAGACAAGAGATAAGCTCCATGTTGAATGAAGCAAACTTGAGTGTACAATGTTCTAAATGCTCGCATGAAATAGACTTTAGCAATATAGAGACAGCATTAACAACTCAAACAATAACAGATAGTACGCCTGGAATACAAAAAGCAATCCAAGAACAATATGATAATTTTGAACAAAGACGTAATGCCGCTTCTGATCCATCAAAAGCTCTAGGCAAAAGCCAAGACAGATCCATCGCTATTAGCGCAGGGAAGATTATGAGGAACTTGTTCGGAATTCATAAACAGTATTTTTCTGCAAAGTATGCTAACGAGTTTGATCCTCAACTGATTAATGGACCTGTTCCACTTTTGTTAGAAAAAGATTACGAATTGTCTTTTACCGATGTTACAACGGCTAAAAAACCAACTCTTGCAGGAGATAAAAAACAGATTAAAAAGGCAATAGATGATAAACGAGTTATCATAGGAGTAAAGGAATGAACGATCTAGTAAATATCTATGAAGCATTACGAGCTCATATACTGCAATGCCCAAACTGCGGTTTGCTTCAAAGAGGAAATGGATTACGTTTAATCGATAAATCAACTGCTAAAGGGGATTGGTTTGATGACTTTAAACAAACTGAAAATGAAGTAATGAATGTAGAACAGCAATATGCTTCTGACGTGTCTAAACTAAAAGCTGTTGCACTAAAAGAAGCAAGCGAAAAAACAGCAACCATAATCAAAGAACAGTTATTAGAAGAGTATCAGCAGTTCGACCCACGAGATATTTACCCAATAATGAACTACGGTGTTGGCGGAGATGCCATCGTATATGACGGTTTGGCTTCTGGAGACTTGAAAAATGTACATATTGTCGACCCTGTAAAAGAATACACAAATGTGAGCTGGAAAACTGTTATAATACATGATGGCGAGGTAATGATAAAATGATAGACATTTCTTGCATAAGCGAAAATGATAAAATCACACTATATCAAAACAACTGCCGTATTGGCAGATATGATCTAGATGAAATTCTTACCTTGATTGAAAATCTTAAAAGCGAATATGCAAAGTTAAACAGTAAACAGGGGGTATTGACATGAAACTGATTTTAGAGCGTGACAGGCTCTTAAAATACGCAAAGTTGTTCCAGCACGTATCAGAAGAGGGATTATTTACAGTATCTGAACAAAGCCTCACTTTACGCACGATCGACCCAGCTCATGTTACGCTCCTGACACTTGACATAAAACCTGTCGGTAAAGATGAGGTTTACGAGTGCGGTAAGAACATGAATAATTTCGGGCTACGATCTGATGATCTAGTGCAGATTATCTCAAAATTTCCAAGTGGTAGCCTTGTAAGTATGACTTTAACCAATAAATCCCTCATCAAGATAAAGTGTTCTGGCTCATGTTATCAACTAAAAACAGTTGAAATTGTGCATATCGACCTGCCGACCCCATCAATCAAGGGCGGTAAAGGTTCTATACAAGTAGAACAAAGTGAGTTTTTAACCCTCTTGGAACAGGCTCTCATAATCGACTTTAATGCAAAATTCCAAATAGGAAAGAAAGGCATTGTCCTCTCCTGCAGAAGCGATAAGGGTGAATATACTTCAAGACCTATTGGCGACGTGGTTAAAGAGGGTCCAGTATCTGGTGTTTACTCCCTTGAGTACCTAATCCCACTAGTTAAAGAAATGAGGGATTTTAGTATGAAATTTAGCAACAAAACGCCACTATACGTCATATCTAATGACAAAGCAGTCCAGATATACCTTGCACCAAGGACGGAAACATAATGCGGTGTCAAAATGACGCAAAGCAGAAAGCCATATATACCAAAACGAAGAGATTTAGGCGTGAACCCGAAAATCAAAATTCCTTTTCCGGGCCTTGGTGTTACAAAAACGTAACCTAACTAACTAGTTAGTTAGAAAGAAAAAAAAGTGTTTAGTGTTTTGGATTATGAAAAATAGAAAGCCTTATTTACAAAGAAAGACGACTCACAGCATACCTCTTACTCATAGAGACGTTCAAGAGATTATGGAACCTTTTCAAGATTTAGTCAATAGAGAGGGGGGTAATTACAGCGATGTCATACTAGGGTTCTGTACTCAATACATCAAAGAACATAATGACGGCAATCCCCAAAGCAAAATATCCACGTTTTCAAAGACTGGAATTATGGCATATCCGACACTTGGCAGAGATCATACAGACATTGTAAAATTCTTGACTAAATTACCTCTTAAAGACCTCAATAAAATGCGTGACTCTGCGGTTAAAATCATCAAATCCTGTGATAGATTAGAAAGGGAAAAACGCTATGAGTAAGACATTATCTGCAAGAGTGCTTGATATAGCCAATAAAGTCGAAATAACGAACATAGATGATGAAAACAAGACGATATCGACTATACTCAAAAAGCCTAATGATGATGTTGTATTACTCATACAACGGGTCGGTTTTATGGCAATTCCCATGATCAAAAGCAGTATTATCGAAGTAGTACGGGAAAAGCAGATACTAGCTAACCCAAGCGAATATGCAAACAAAGTCGACGTTGAAAATATGATTACAAATGGAATGGCAGAGGACGAGGCAATAATCCAATCAGCAAAACAATATTATTCTGTCGAGTTAATAGACAAGACTTTTTACAAAAACTATGAAATATTGTTAGATTTTGAGGCTGATTTCTTCCACCATATCAAACTCAAAAACATTAGCATAGATGAGCATAAACGACACGTGATCGAGTTTGACGCCCTCCTAGTTGGCGTGGACCCACATAAAGAACAAACTGCATACAAACTAAGCGTATGCTTTAGTCCAAACTACATACGTTATAGAAAAGGCACGCCAGATGGAATAACACAAGATGAAACCAAAGCTACTTTTGAAATCTATAATCATGATTTTGACGAGGATATGTACAAATTGTTAATGCCAATAGAAACAACAGATTCGCAGAATTGCCTTTTTGAAGATTTACCAGAAAATCAGCAAAGCACGGTCTCTTACCGTTTTGCAGGCAAGTTCTATACAAGATATTACACAGGCAAATTCATGCCAGGCGATAATGTTCGCATAGTCGGTGTAATGCGTCACACGAGGCAATCCAAAACACGAAAAGGTCATAGCACGCAAATGGAAACTTGGATCGACGTCATACATGTTAAAAAAATACAAGATGATACAAGACCTCCTTTGAGCTCAACCGAACTAGAATCATACAAAAAACGAGCTCTTGCAGACCCTGACCAATGGGCAAGAGACGTATGTGATTCAATAGCACCTCAAATACACGGTAACAATCTAGCCAAAGAGGGAATAGTCTATACTGTTTTAGAGGGTAATGACATGGGCGGACAGCGTCCAAACATACTTTTGTACATAGTAGGCGATCCACAAACAGGTAAATCGACCCTAGCTTCAAACTTACCTAAAATCCTACCAAAATGCCTTTTTCAAAACGGACCAGCTGCCTCTGCAAGAGGATTAGAATATTCGTTGGACGATAAAAGACGTGTCTTGACTGCTGGACCGCTGATCTTAAATCGACTACTCATACTTGACGAATTTGACAAAGTCCGTGAGAGTCTATACGGGGACATTTCAGCTACAATAGAACAGCAGTTAGCTACATACGCTAAAGGAGGTCATAGCATTTCTAAAAAAATAAACTGTTCAATGATCTGTTTAGGTAATTTTACAGGTATATCATTTGATCCTGAATTATCGCCTGTTGATCAATTTGGTATACCAGCCATGACACTTTCTAGATTCAGAATTGTGAGGGCTGAAAATAAACTAGAGGACTCTGAGGATCGCATACGATATATAATGAAAACAGCGTCTGGCAATTACGAACCGCAAGGTAAAATATCATTAGAAAAACTAGGTGGTATTTTTTTAGCTCAACGAGAGGCACGCCCAACAATCCCTGAGAGTTCTAGTGCAATAATACATAAATTCCATTCAACCTGTGAAAAAATAGGAAGTGTCAAAGGCAATTTAACCGTAGGTCCTCGACAGCTTCAAGACATTATGAGATTTGCCAAAGCAAGGGCAAAGTTGTTATTTCTAGACGAGGTTGACGAAAGGTGCATTATGGACGTAATAAATTGGTTCAAAGAATGCGACAGATCCATCGGTATAGACACAGACACAGGCACTCTTTCAGGCATTCCACCTCAAACCGATAAAGTAAGTAAAGACGTTGCATTTTGGAAATTGTTCAGCGAATGCCATGATCTAGCTCAAAATGCAGTTAGCGAGGTATACTTGTGTACCCAAATGGAAAAAAGCGACAACTGGCTTACAATGAATGAGGCAAGATCATATTTGAATAAAATGAAAAACGTAACAAATGAGATTTACGAACCTATTAGTGGTTGGTTGAGGAGGGTAAACTAATGAGCACTCAATCTCACATACATATAATCCAAGTTACATTAAACTCTATGCGAAAACTTGGACTTAATAATTACGAAGAGTCGCTTGTAAATGAAGCCCTAGATTGTGTCTTGAAAGATGAGTACGATGACGCTCTTGTATGTATGGTCAAATTAGATCGTCTTATGACTAGTAAAAGTGCATTAATACGTCAAGCTCTTACAGTAACTTCTGAATTTGCGACCATGCATGATCAAGAAATGAGGAATAATGACAAAACCTCGTATACTTGCTCGTGCGGTCATTTAAGCTCCCGACATGATAGACTAGGGAATTGTCGTAAAAGTGGCTGCAATTGTAAAAAAATAGAGGCAGGCATATTTTGACTGTCTATACTGATTTGAAAAAATGTAGAAAGAAATACAACATAATCTATGCTGACGTGCCATGGGATTACAGACATAAAGGCAATAACAGTGCAGCTACAGATCACTATAATGTTCCAGGAATAGCCCAAATACTCGACTTACCTGTCAAGAAAATATCATCTGAAAATTGCATCTTGTTCTTATGGTGTACATGGCCGTTCTATAAAGAAGCGCTCGACGTCATGGAAGCATGGGGTTTTGAATACAAAACTTGTGCATTTGTTTGGAAGAAAACGTATCTTAACGGCAGAGACAAAACAGGTATGGGATTTTGGACTAGGCCAATACAGAATACGTATTACTTGGCACAACTCCAAAAAACAAACTTCGTAGAAAAAGTGCAAATGTGCCTCAATTATACAGTTCCGTTCCTAAACGTCATTCTGAAAAACCAAATACGATCAGAACTCGCATACTGCAACTAATGGGCGATTTACCACGAATTGAACTGTTTGCTAGAAAACGTGCTAGTGGATGGGATTGCTTCGGAGATGACCAAGATTTGAAAATGAGAGGTTTGAAATGAACCGTAAAATCTGCCCTGTTTGCACAAAATATGTCAAACTAGATAACCGCATGGTTCTTGAAAACGGTATTAGATACCATTTACCATGTCGTAAGGCATTACAAACTCAAGGAGGTCCTGAAATCCGAGTGCAGTTAAACATTGCATTTGCCAGAACAGAACCCAAAGTCCAACAGCTATTACGAGAGAACCATATGCTAAGAAAACACGATCAATGGGAAGTGAGTGCTTGTTTTGATTGCAGGAACGCTGTACGCAAGCAAGGATACCACATTCCACATTTTACAGATTTACCAAAGGAAAAGCAATGCTTTCCAGGGAGGGACGAAGATGAAAAAATTTAAAATTTTCAAAATCTATTTTGACAGAACCCGATTATCCATAGGCTACACGGCTATCCAAAATCCGCTCAGTTGTCCAGAATATGAGTACACAAGACATGAAATTAACTTGTTTCCAGGAGTGATTTTAACCTTTAAAACAACCACAGAATATGAGGAGATTAAACCAAAAACTGATTGTTGTAATGAGATATATCGTTTAGAGCCAGCGATTGATGGATATGTATGCTCTAAATGTGGCGGAGTCCATCAACATGAATTCCCTGATAGTGCAAGAGGCAAGAAAATAGGAAGGGAGTTTGTACATGACTGAATCCCATTATAATATACTTGACAGATATAGGTTGATTTTACAAGACATGGGTATACCATCAGATATAGAACATGATAAGACAACTCATACCCTTTTTCTCATCATTGATGGTGAACACCATCAAGACTCAATGAACGCATTTGAGCAGTGGGTAAATTATCATATGAATTTAGATTTAACTGCGGTAAAAGAAAATAATGGCGACAAGTACGCACTAGGGGTTTGGAGGCTTTCATGCATATGACTAAAACAACCAAAGGGTTAGAATTGTATAGCGATATTGGTTCTAGTCCATATAAAACTTCATATCATGGAACATTCCCATTGTTTGACATGTCTTTAACATACAATGAGCTTAAATTGATATACAGCATTTGTAATTCTTGTATAATAGAAGAAGAAGAGCATAATGTTCGCATAGTACGTAAGTCAGTATTTAATATTACATATAGAGCATTTTTAATTTTAAAGAAAAAATGCGAATATTTACTAGACAAACTAGTAAAAGATGTGCGGTTCATTCCATTATATTTAGAATTATACGATATGGAATTTACACCAACAGAATTAGAGGCATTAATTAAGGAACCAACAAGACGTCATCTGAAAGGTAATTTTACAGATTGTGAACTTGATAGATTGACAAAAAAGATTGTTGCAGTATTACACAAGCACAGGTGGGGCCATTACTAATGAAATTCAAGAATTTTGGAGGAGTGGATTTGTCTCTACTTTATCGCGTAAAGATATTCCTACGACACAAATGCCACCAACTCGACAGTTTTTACAGGCATAATATAAGACCGTACATTGCACGGATATATCCATGCGACCAATGCCCTAAACGTTTTTTCTTATGGAAAGACAAACAGGAATGCCCTAGTTGTGGCGAGCCAGTACGTTGCTTCCATTTTGGCGAGGATGACTTTCATTGCACACGTTCAATATCAAAATTTGGAATATGTGATTATGGACACAGATTTGAATTACACTTTTTACCGTTTGATCTAAAGTGGCTCTGGTGGAGGCTGGCAAAATGAATGAAAAGAAATCTACGATGTCGTTTGTATGTGAATTTGTAGTAGTCGCTACTGCCCTTATTCTAGGATTTATTGCACTGGGATCGGTTCTAAAATGACAGGAGCCTCTGCATAATGGATCAAGAAACAGAGTTTTTTTTACGTGGAATTATCTGTGGTGGTTTAAGCACTTTGGCAATAATTGGTTTGGTGGCGTCGAGCCTAAAATGACAGATAAAAATTACCTTATAATTGTAAAACAGGTCGGACGATTGTTAGAATCAAAGTTTATACCTGAAAATACTAATAATACGCAAATTGTTAAAAAACAAAAGGTAAAACTTGACAAGACTAACTGTACGATAACTGAATCAGCAATGGATGCAGAGGTATTAGATAATGGCACGTGAAATTAGAAAAAGCGATTATACTCAAGACGAAGTAAATAATTTAAAAAATAAACTATGTTGGTGTGGCAAACCTAGATCAGAATTTGAAAAATATCAGCGTGTATATTGCTCATCATCTCATGCTACTGAATGGTTTAATCGCACTATGCCTTGGTCAGTTTACAGAGATAAAGTATTGGAAGAAAGAGGCGAAAAATGTGTAAAATGTGGCGTGACGTCAGAATCAGCAAAAACACGATATGCAAAAGCGCTAAAAAAATATCTTAAAGACGTAAAAACTGATAAAGAATTTATGCAGCGAGTAGAACGAGAACAATTAAAGGAGATCCAAGAAATCGATGAACGATATAAGAGAGTTTTAGACATTGACAAGTTTATTCTAGAAAATATGCCTTACAGTATGGAAGGGAGCTCTAAATTTCCAAGACCAAATAGCAACGAACTCTATCCAGCATACGAAGTTGATCACATTAAAGCCGTAGCACTCGGTGGCGATTCATGGAATAAAGAAAATCTACAAATATTATGTAGTTCGTGCCATAAAGTAAAAACAAAGTTAGACATGACGTTAATTAAAAATAACAGGAAACCCCAAACCGTGCTTGGAGGACATAAAAAATGAACGAACTTAAAGACGAGTGCCCTGACTGCCATCATGCAAACGACAAGCATATCGGAACTGGTTGTACTGAAGAGATAAGACCTGCCGCAAACTTTAGAGAGTTCCCCGTTTGGTGCAACTGTAAAACAAACACAGAGGTAAATAATAAAAAATTGGCAGAGTTGTATGGCGAATGAACCGCACACAAAAAACCCAAAAAGCATGGCAAGGAATACCAATTATAGAATGCAAAGGTAAATGTCATGAAACATGCACTACAATAAGGTGTAGTGTTGACGAGCTATACATGATAAAACAATACTGTAAACTGAACGGTCTCAAATATGTAAACGTCAATAAAGAAAATAACAAAATGCTAACAAAAATGTCATACAAACAAGAAATAACAAAGAATGAGATAATGTGTAAATATCTCAAAGATGAAACCTGTACTATATATGAAGTCCGACCTGCAATATGCAGACTATTAGGAGTAGTTGATAAACTACAATGCGAACATGAATGTAAAATACAAGGTGTCATCATGACAGCTGATCAAGGACATGAGATAATAGGAAAAGGCATACTACAACAAGAAATGCCAAAAATACGTGGTAAAAAATTAGAGGTAATGCAATGATCCTGCATTTTAAATCCACAAAAGAATTAGAATATATACTACGTAACTCTAAAAAGGCACGTCAAAAGGCACAGAATAATCTAGAAGATTTACGCACACTTGCTCACGTAATAGAAAGAACACAAGAAGCCTTGAATGAAAACAGAACGTATGTCATAATAGACACAACTGACGGGAATATTGTAAAGCATATGGAGTATACTAGAAATGAAGTTTAAAAGGTCAGTAAAGTTTGAAATGTTTGCATATTATGATGAAAAAGGCACGTATTGGGGAATAAATAACGTCAAAAATGGAAATCTCGAATGTATCAAACACACCGATAAAGTCGATCCAGTATGCAAAGCACATCTACTATATAATCTTGAGATGAAAATATCACGCATTCTAAAGAGGTCGACATGAACGACGTGTACGACCCACACGACAGAGCAAGATCACAGTATCATGGCACACTTAAAGACACATTCTGCAAATTCTGCAAACAAAAACTAAACAACAAGACACGGCAAGAACAAGACGAACACGAGGCAAAACATAGAGGTCAACAAACACTATGAACCATAAATACAATCAATGGCTTAACAAAAACATCACTCATGACGATACATCAGAACGGAACGAGATCGTATACCATTTACGCAAAAAATCAGAATATGCAGATAGCATAATCGCAAACAACGAGTATATTCAAATTGACATGACAGATGGCAAAATATATGGATCATACAAAACCATGCCGACAAAAAAACCAAACTGCCGTACATATCGCCCTGATATTTCAATTTGGAACAGCAATAACGAATTATTGTATGTCGTAGAGATTGACGGAAACGCACACAAGAAAGGAGGCGAATCAAATCGCACAACTCGTCGTAATCAAGATTATGCAGATAGTGACATTACCTGTTTGATCATAGACAGAGATGATTGCGACAAGGCTTGGAAAATATCCTATACGGAAAGATTAGAGCAGTTGTTATTGGAGTTTGGGAAATGAGACGTAAACTTTTTTACGCCCATGTTAAAAAATTCAAAAAGAACGAATACATGAGAGAATATGCTAAACGTCCCGAAGTAAAAGAATACCACCGGAAATACAGTCAACGTCCCGAGGTAAAAGAACACCAACGGAAATACAGCCAACAACCAGAGGTAAAAGAACACCGACGGAAATACCGCCAACGTCCCGAGGTAAAAGAACGCCAACGGAAATACAGTCAACGTCCCGAGGTAAAAGAACGCCAACGGAAATACCGCCAACGTCCCGAGGTAAAAGAACGCCAACGGAAATACGGCCAACAACCAGAGGTAAAAGAATACCACCGGAAATACAGTCAACGTCCCGAAGTAAAAGAACACCACCGGAAATACAGTCAACGTCCCGAGGTAAAAGAACACCAACGGAAATACTACCAACGTCCCGAGGTAAAAGAACACAAACGGAAATACTACCAACGTCCCGAGGTAAAAGAACACAAACGGAAATACCGCCAACGTCCCGATGTAAAAGAACACCAAAATGAACTAAAGCAGAGACGCCATCTTAACCGCATCCAAAACCCAAAATATACAAGTGGAGAATGGTTTGACTAGAAAAAAATGTGCCTTGTGTGGCGATCCATTAACATCTGAAATATGTGTATATAATGATAAATCATATCATTTTGAATGTGTAGAACGTGATCCAAAACCACCTCATTACATGATACCAAAAAGCATTTTGCCAAACATGGGGCTTCCAGTACATGTTGTTTTTACTTGCTTAAACTGCAATCACGATGCGATATCTCATAGAAAAAGAAAAAATGGCAAGCAATATGGCAGGTGCAAAGAATCAAAACCCGACATTTATCCAAGAGAGCGATGCGAATGTAATGAATACAAATCTGACGGAGGGAAAATCCAAAAATGAATGACGATGATGACTATTCAATATTAATGAAAAAAATAGCGATGGGAAGAGAAATGATAGGAACACCCATGCATCACAAACCAATCGGCCATGACGAATGCGACCACATCAAAGGAATATCTCTAGTCCATCTTGCTGGCGATGAGTACAATATCAAATTAGACTTTGGTAATTTTTCGTGTTTGTACGAACCGAAATATTTTGTAAAGCAGGTAAAGCATATTGTTGAATGGATAAATGAAAACAAAGATAATCTAAATGCTATACAGAATCAAGTAGGACAAACTAAAAACAATTTTGACATCATACAAGAACCAGTTAAAATCGGACTAGACGCATACATAGAGGAGGTCAAGCAAGATGATCCGTAAATGTAAAAAACATGACAGTCCTCTAGAAAACACACTAATAGAAATAGAGGATAAATTATACGCATGGGAAGTTTGTCCGCATTGCGTATTTGAAATGAATAATACGGAGATTGAAAATATGGACGTCTCAACTCAAACTCTTATCGTTGCTGATCTTTTAGATTAATATACTTAAAGACTTTAAGCATAATATTGGCTTTTCGTGAAGGAGACTCAAGACTTGGAAATGAAGTTAGGGCGCAAAGAACTCGTAAAAGAACAGCGACAGAATTATCAAATAAAAGACCTGTTATCCCTGCCAATTTTTACACGCCTCTAGTTGACGCAGCACTTTTACGAGCTGCACATTTATCAAATAATAGCGGCGGTGGAGTCGTTGCTAGTGATTTTTGGGAACTAGACGATACAACTGTTCCAGAATCCATGAAAGCTCTTTATCCTGCAAACATGGATGGAGACGAATTTTTATTTTTTGGGTTACAAAGGAATTCGATAAGACGCCGTAGTACAAATGCTTTAGAAGAGGGTATAGAGATTACACTTGGAGAGGCTGACAGACTTGAGATAAAAACAGGAGACGACTCAATACCTCGTATCCAATTTAACCGAGATGAGATGACATTGTATAATAGAATTGGCAATTTTATTTTTCCAAACATGATTATTAGCTCACAATTTATAGAAGGACCATTAGCCATTTTTTTCGGACCCAACGGACAAACAAGTAGGGAGAAAATAGACTATAATATAGGAGACGGTGGAGGTAAAAGACTAGACTATTACGCCACACAGCAACACAAATTTTGGACAGGTTCAGATGACTCTACTGCAAAATTGCTTATGCGTATTGGCACAGATGATAATCCTCTCGACATAGAAATAAACGCCGATGCAGGCAGATTCGACATCGACACAGAGGCGTTTTTTAACGAAAGTGTCGTCTTGGGAGGCGAATCAGCTGATTTGATTGCCTTTAATGGTCGCATATCTTCAGATATATTACCATCGACAAATGAAGCGTGGAGTCTAGGTAATAGCATAAACAGATGGGATAATCTACATTCTGTAGTCGTCAATACAGATACATTCCTATCTAGAAATGCTGCATTTCTGCAAGGTTATGTAGAGATAGGCGATGGCTCCAACACCTCCTCAATTACAATCAAAAATGATTTACTTCCCGATACAACAAGACATGAGATAGGCTCATCATCTAATCGTTTTGGCGATATTTACGCTGCCAGTATTGATTTGGTTAGCGGCATGGAGGTTAAAGGGCGTGTTTACTTGAAAGATGATGTAGATTTAGGGGAAAGCAACGGAGACGATATTAGGTTTAACGGAGAAATAGTAGGCGATGTCGGTTTTAATTCAAATGAGGCGTCAGACATTGGCACGTCTACTAAAAAGGCAGGAACGATATATGCAAAAGATATTGAAATATCAGATAACTCAACTTTTGACAAGAGTGTAGAGATTGACGGCAGTTTATACGCCGATGGTTCATTATTCCACAGAGGAGACTACGTAGGCTTTTTTGGCGTACTACCTGTAACAAGACCGCAAATGGTAAGATATAGTTCTAATTACCCGTCAATATCAGCGATTAGCGAAGCAATCAGGCAAATAGTAGATGGCTTACACGATTTGGGCTTATGTAATAAACAATCAAGTTAAACCATACCTCTAATCTCATAGGACTATTAGATTTTCATCATTGATGAGAGGCACAAATGACCAACTCCAACTGTAGATGATAAGCCAATCATACAAGATTTTCATCATCAATCACTATCTTTTTTATAATCAATATGTTTTTAAATCAACCTGTTTCAAACTAAACATGACCGCTGATGCCATTGACGTTCAACTAAAGCCCGTAGCTGTAAGAGTAGAGGAATGCAGAAATCTAATAAGAGCACTCGAATCTAAATGTCGGCATATCCAATCTTCTTTATACTCCATACAAACTGTTAAAGAACCTGTTATTGAAAATGGATCTCCTAAACTCGACATCTATAATCGACCGACTTTTACAAACAGACCACCACCAAACCCTCTAATCGGACAACCAGTTTTAACTGTAGAAAATCGTCAAGCTGTACTAGACGCCATAATAGCTGAATTAGACAAAATAGAAAAGATAATAAACTAACCTGCCTTATTACAAATGAGGGAAATCGCCCCGCTTTCCTCTAAAAACCTTCTTGGTTTTTCGCTAGGGGCATTCATAAATAACACTGGCTTTTACATCAATTATGGCTATTGCTGGCAGCGGTTCAATATACCTATGCACAAAAGAATCAGACACCGAATCAAATTTAGCAAATTCTGAAAAGCTTGAATGGGGCTATCCTAACACATGGGGTCAAGAAGATAAATTACCTACTGCACCCGATAACAAAACTCGGCTTATTCGGTCATACATGACACATAACAGATACAAGGCACAAAATCCAGCACCAGAAACAAACGAATCACATACTCAAGATACAGGTAAACTTGATCCAATAGCCGTACTAGATTTTTATTTCGATGGAGAGACAGGTGAGGGAAATCAAGCAAAAGGAAAAAATCTTATTTCAAATTGGATCGATAGAGTAGAACATAGTTCGCCAGTTTTTCCAAAAGGCCGTTTCGGTTTACGAGTAGATAGTAATACGTGTCTTAATGGAGCGCCGAGGCCAAGAACACATGAGGATGATGCCGCAGGTTTTAAAATAATCAAAGCTGAACCACGTGTCGAATTCCTGACAGGAGCTCACGTAGCTACTTTACATGTAGAACTTCAATGGGTGGGAACTCGGGTGGAGATTCCTGTATGAACAGGCATTATAAATTAGAATTTTATAAAAACGACAATGAATTAATAGACATATCAAAATACGTTTTTGAAATAAGCCATTTTACAGATGTTGGTACAGGCGAGGGCGCAAGTGCAAAAATAGGCATTGATACTCGATTCGGCGATTTTCTAAATCATACTTTCAACGATGATTTACCTTTGATCAATGCCGACTATCCCAAATTCCGCCTGACCATTACAGATGACGACGGCAGGATTTTTAGACGTAATCTAATACTAGATGATTATCTGCCTCAAATAGTCCAAACAGGAGTAAATACCTTTTTGGAATTATACGGCGAGGAGTTGTGGTTGCAGAAAATGTACGTTCCTGGTCATTTTTACTTTCAAGGTTATCGAGAGATGTTGAGATATTTAATAAGATTTTACAATGATCAACGTGGAGCCAAACAGCCGCTTTTACAAACAACCGCATTTACAATAAAAGACATACCGCCTTATACTTATGGGACGTTTGATTTTGGTCAGGATACAACCGTCTATGAGGCTCTGATGGAAATAGTAAGGCGATTAAATCTGCCCGTGTCTGCTGGCGGAGCAGGTCAATTTTATGATCTACGTTTTGATTACCAAGATGAGACTTCGTTCACAGCAGCTATTTTCAGAGTAGGACAATACCCGCAGACAATTTTTGTCCCCGACACTCCTACCACGATCCAAGATAAAGATTGGAATAGAGTTGTTGAGACACGCAAACAAATTACTCAAAATCTAGTGCTAGCTCGTGGACAAACCGACACGGGAACATTCCCAAATGTTTTAACTCGTTACGCCAGTCGTTTAGAAGAGTTTAATGAAATAAGGGATTTCCAGCGAGGTTATGCATACATGAAAGACGCATACGCAAGATATGCTGGAAAGTTATATCAGGCAAGACGATCTATTACAGAAAATGCTACAACACCCACAAATTACGCACCGCCAAATGAAGATGCCGATTGGGAACACATAGTACCTGGTATCTATATCAAAGGCTCAAACCCAACTATATTAGAATACAGTCCATGGACCCATGCTAAAGAAAAATCATTTAGAGCGAGTGCAGGAAACCCACAAGCAACCGAATCGCAAATGGGAACATACGACGGCGTAATGTTTCACGATGGAAACATCCTCATCAAAGACGGACTAGATGATCGTATATGGGCAATAGCTCGTGCAAAAGCATTAACGGATTCAAATCTAACACCTTACAAAAAACCATATAATTCAAGCACAGCAGAATTGCCACCTGAAACTATTTTATTAATTGATGCAAGCTTGGGTTCAATTGGAGCTCCCTGGATCGGCAATGATCGATTCGGTAAACCATACCAAAACAGCGTTGTTAAATTAACTGAAAGTGGGGATTGGGTCGTGATCAAAGAAGCGATTAAAAATGTACAATGTGCTGTCATATCAGAGGGTAAAATATACGAATATGGCCATCTTGTCCCTGATGTACCTCAAGCTAATGTACGTCAAAGACGCACTTCTAATTTCGGTCCTATTGCTTGGCGAGACATATCAAAGACGCCTTTTGGAAATGATTGCTTCCACCCACCAGACATTATTGAAAACACAACAGGTCTCTTGAATGAAAAAACCAAAGACGATGTAGAATACATTACGATCCCTGGATCGTTCCCTCAACCAACTTTTACAACAAGTTCAGCTCTGCGAATTGTTTACAAACACGTCTTAAGCCCTGCTACTTTAGGTGCAGCTCAAAAACTAGTCAAAGTTTTCTATGATGGGTTATCGTGGGGCTTGACAAACGCTGCTAATTTTCTAGGTGCAGACCTGACAGCATCTGAACTGCAAGAAACGTATAGACCAGACGCTTACAAACGTGGTTGGTGGGTGTCTGGCTCGTTCCCATTTCCACGAGCTAAATTTGACTCATCAACACCAGAGGTAGGCTCCCTTGCAGGAGGGGATAAAGGAGTTGTTGATTTTTACAACCTCAACGAAACACCACAAGGTAAAATGGGGTGGAATAGCGAAGACGCAGACGAACTCGGTTCTCTAACAGGGATCGGCTTTGCACTCAATCTTGACATTCTTTTTGATACACTTCGTTATCCCAAAGGCGACATTCCAATGCGGATCACAATCGGAGACAGTGAGGGTAATACATGGTCATCTGATTTTAATTACAGATTGCTAGGACAGACAGAATTTTATTCTATTCCATTTTCAAGTTTTAGCATTTATCGAGCTCGAACCCAAATAGGATTTAGCCTTGTAAATGCAATACACCGAATAATCCAACCAGAACGTAAAATACTAGAAATATTTGAGACGCGTAAAGTCGCATGGTGGTCAATTCAATGTATGCTCGAATATGACATAGAGGGTAGATACGAGGCGTGGAACTGGCTACAAGAAGCAGTATCCCCATTCGTCGGGAATTTACCAGTAACGTACGACGGCAAAATAGATCTATTGCATTTCATAAAGACGCCAATCGCCATAGCTAAAGATTCTGACACAAGTGAGAGATTTGTTCATGTCGAACCTCGCAATTTCCCAAACATTTCAAACTACGAACAATTACAAAAAACCGCTACAGCTCAATTAGATTTGGATAAATTCAGACCTGATCTATACTCTGTAAATACAAATGGCATATGTGATCTAAGAGCAGGATATTCAGTTTTTCTTAAATCGCCGCATATCCTTTCTAGCTCCGATAACGATACTGAAAACAACAAAAAACTAACAGTACGTAAAGTCATCTATTCTATCAATAGTGCTGAAAGGGGAGCAGGATTTTTGAGGGAAATCCAATTGTACAAACTCATCAACGACTAATGTTCAACCATTTTTCACGTCTAGCTTTAAGCCCTCTAGGTTTTAACCTCAATCTCATATGACAGCATGGGCAGAAAATTCCTTTATATGATGGAAAACTTTTACGACATAATGTACATTTAGGCGTTGCTTTGACACCTTTTCCTAACCGCTCGCAGATATTATTACAATGTCCTATTCCCATATGGCAATTAGTTTTCATGCACTATATAGCCCTGCGTTTTACACAATGTACAAATAATGAGCTAAATCCATCTCAACTGTGGACATAATATCACTTGCCAACAAGGCCGCATACCTTGAAATTAACAACGCAAATCATGCCAAGCTATCTGAAATATGGCAAAAGATGGGCGAGATATTAGAGAGCGAAAATGTACCAAAAACTCTGATCAGCACTCGGATAAAACAAGAGATCATACGGCAAATCAAAGACAAAACGCCGCACAGAACGAACAATCGTGAGGTTAAAATAAGCGGTTATTTTTACCGGGTCATGGGACGCAGGGGCTGGCTCAATCCCAAACAACAACACGGCTATGTGGTACCCCCGAAAAGCGAGCTGGATACTCCGAAAAAAAATGTTGATTTTGATCTCCAATTTCGCAGGCTCAAAAAATGCATAACTTGGATCATCTACACTTCAGGCAAGATGAGAGAGTCGCTCCAAACTGAAAAATATCAACACACTTTGCGTGAGCTCTCAAATCTCATCACGGCTTTTGAAAATGCAGCTAATAAAAAAACTAAAGTTAGCAAACAGGATCAAAACATGTTTATAAATTGCCTATTTTTACGTGATACGATCAAAAACTCACTAATTTTATATTATGAAAAAAAGATCGAACTGATCAAAAACGTGACAGGTAATGTCATGACAAAAGAAACTGCTAGACATTATCTTGATGGCTTTGGCGATGAAATCCCGCCTCTCATGCACCCGTCAAACAGAGACGAAGCCATTTTTTGTGGCTATTGGGGTGTACAATGCAAGAGATGCAAGAGCTGGCGCGTGTTAGAAAATCCAGAACCAGTCTTAAATGGACGCCAAGTCAGATGCCTTGAATGCGAAAGAGCCAAAATGCCCTCGTTATTCGCAGCCCCAACGCTGACCAGATGTCCAGAATGCGGGTTTATCCTGTACTCGAAAGAATTACGATACGTGATCAAACATAAAAAATGCGGTGCGTGCGGCATAGGACTGCATTTGCCACCAGAGCTAATCGCTTGAACCACATTTTAAACAAAACATCATGCTACATTTACGACATTTCACAACGCTGCTAAACCCCTTGCGTGGTGTCTCACATTTTGGACATGCACCTGCAGGAGTGTTGTACTCTCCATCTGACGTGGCTTTACATTTCACACAGGTTAAGAGGTGGCAACTGTTGCATTTTACTATATTTTTTCTAGTTGCACGTTCTCCACCGCACTCACATTTTACGATTTTTAACGGCATTTCAACCTCATTCTTTGGTACCTTTTTAGCCGATCTTGAACCTTGCACGCCTCTCTGACCGTCGCTTCCAACTTTTCACTCAATTCTATCAATTCTTCTTCTTCGAACCCCATGCCTATTTTCAATGGCTCTCTCATGTCGCAATTTTCATGGCATTCGTGGCGTTTTAATAGATATTCATGTAGAGTAGATTTTAACTCGTTTATCGCAGACGTCAAGTTTTTCAAATCCTCTTTTTTGCACTCTTTAACACTATTTGCCTCATACATTCGCCTCCCATCTATACTGGACTTTGTCGCAATCTGCACCAATTCCTTTATCTCTCGCCTATCCTGGAATAACGATATCGTCACAAATTCGCCTAGATCAAGATCATCTGACGTATAGAGCGTATATAACCCATTTTCATAGTGAGCAGAATAGAACTTCATTTTTCTCTCACTATTCTGAGTGCAATATCGCAATACTGGACCAAAACTGGTATTAACGGCAACACGTCCTCTTTACTAGATATATGTATGACAAAAATGCCAATACAAATCTCAAGCGTCAAGCGATCCGTCCCAAAAGCACGCAAAAACTGTAAATACCTTGCACCATGCCTTTTGTCTAAAGCTTCCATGTTGCTTCTTGATGGACTTTCTCGCAGTAAATTACTCAGCTCTGGTATAGTCGCTTGGTCTAGTACGTTAGTCATTCATTTTCTCCATACGTGCAAATTCATAAACGCCTTTCACACGCACATCGCACATGGGACACCATAATATCACATTATAACACCGTTTTTCTTCATATTCGCTTTGCTCGTAGTACAGACCGATCCCGCAGGTCAGGCATTTTTCTTTTGCCACCACACCCCGATTTGGTTCAGCAAAAATTTCTACCATGTCAATTCCTCACAAAATTCATAGCTTCCACCTTTTCTGTCAATTCGTCGCTTTTTCTGTTCAATTTTTCCCCACTCGTTTTCTGCTTTTCGGTTCGCAAAAAAGACAAGGCGTCGCTGTGCGTCAAGTCTCTCTCTTACTCCAAATATCATACCTTACCTCCAATCATACGATTCAAGTCCTGCAGGAGTAGCTCATGCCTTGTCTGTATCTTTACTACTTCACGGTATTTAGCATAGGTAAAGTTTGTAGCAAGATCTACTGTTGCTATACTCAACATTTCAAACGCAATTTGTAGATTTTTTACTGTTTTTTGCATTTCGTTCATACCTCTTCCTCCCGACTCTTACCTGCCAACTTCGCCAACAATTCCTCATACCTTGCCTGCAACTCTTCCATTTTCAGCTGTGCGTTACATACTCGCTCTACAGAGCGTTCTGATCTTGTCAATTTAGCCTCTGCTCTCGTATATGCGTCCACGGCCTTGCTACTTTGCCGACGTGTCTTTTGCAGTCTTTTTTCTAGTTGCGCCCTATTCATCTCTCGTCCTCCCATGATCTCGTACAAGGATCGCCAATGTACAATAGCACTCGGCAGTATCCTCGTCCATACGGTGTCTGTACTTGTTCAGCCACTCTTGTGCCATTATGCGACCAGACTTGTAGGTCCTGCCTAGTATCTGCATATCATGCATGACTTGGGTCCCAAAGGCACGGTCAAAACCGAGCAGTATCTCTACTCGATCTGAGCCTAACAGCCTTGTTAGTGCCTCTAGCACATCATGCTCGCTGACCGCTTGCGCTTGCGTCACGACGAGTCCAGCCGAACTAGTCAAGAGACTGACGTACCCCCATTACGACGCCGTGGACAAAGCTGTCGCCATCGACCTCGATCTTGGCAGCTCCGTTACCCGTCTGCATGACGTGCAGTACCGACTTGCCATATCTGCGCTTGCCGTTGATGACTAGCGCATTATGGGCCTGATCCTCGGATATACCGAGAACATCAGCTACATCGGAGATCGAAAAAAATGCTCCGATCGGCTCATGTTTTGTTACGTGGCTTGACGCCACTTTTTTGGTTTTTCGCATATATCTCTATATACTTGACCCTATATTAATCGTGCGTTAAAAAAACGTACCTAAATTAATATTGGTGTGAAAAAGTAGCAGTAATGTGAACGAGGTACAGCGAAAACGCAGGCGTCAAAAGTATCGCAGAATAAGAGATGATAAAGGACATATGCACTCCCCTGCATCTGTATACATTGCGATCGTTGGTGCAAGATCAGTCTCACACCAGCCAAAACAGTTGGCAAATTATTTAAGTACTAAACACGGTATCCATCTGACGCCGTATCGCATCGGCAAGATCGCACGTGACCTAGACGCACATAGCACGCCGATCCTATGGGATATTGCGAGAGGATTTGGCACGATGCATCTTAACACGATCATGGAAAAACATACGCTAAAATCAATGGCAGTGGAAGCACTGCAAAAATGCACAAAGGACGCAGATAAACGTGCCTGGATAGCGACCATACGTGACCTCCAGAATGATCTGACACAGCTATACGACCTAACGCGTGTCATTATGGAACACGGTGCAGCAGGCGATGATGACCATGCACCTGTGATCCCATCTGGACTAAGCTCGATATGATGGCGGATTATGTGGGTATATATAATCGCCACCGCACCACGCATAATATACGATTATACATATATGTATTATTGTATACATATATATAATCATAACATCATATACAACGTATGCGAAAAATCATGAAAAACCCAAAAGTCATAACGGTGGCTGATTATTGCACTGATGTCAGTGCCAGTACACCCGTCGTGGCAATCATAGATACAGATGACTACATCGTCGACGGTCAAAGTATAGTCGACCAAGTCGCAATTCCAGCAGACCGCAAAATCCTGGCACAGATGGCAGACGCATCACATGAGAAATACGTAGCAGCGTCGATACAAGAGGACGTCTCAAAAGGCAAGTCAGACTATTATGCAATCTGGCAAGAGGCAGAGCGACTGCAACGTATAAACAAAATCATACGTAATGCGAGTATGTACGGCGTCAAGGTCCAAAACAGCACAACACCCAAA
>JAJIZT010000004.1 GCA_029948415.1 Cenarchaeum symbiont of Oopsacas minuta | reverse complement strand
TTTTTTGAATGCCCCAAGGATGGCTTTATCATTTCTTTCCATGTTTGTATGGTTAAAAACTCGGATCAATAAAAGTTTCTATGAAATTAAACTGACTTCGGATCATCGGTATATAAGTAGGATCATACATAGTGGATATATGGGTGGATTAAGTTTTATTAGAAATATACAAAAATATGAATTTTTTTGTAAAAGAAAAGGCTATCATAAACCAATTGAGAAGGATGAATCTGATTTTAAAAAGAATCCAAAATTTCCAAAAGAAACGTATTGTGATGATTGTAGTGTAGCGTTAGAATTAAAATTAGATGAGAATGATAAAACAAAATATTGGATTAGAGAAATTTAATCATACACTAAGATTGATAGTACGAGGTCAACCACTCTGTAATTTTGTGCATAAATGTATCTATGTGCATTAAGTATTCCGTGCTTTTTACTTAGTTGCATAACCTGCCTAAATATCATATAGACAGAATTCAAACCTAAACAAATAGTTCATCCCATGATTATGGGTTATTGATTGAAAACAAACCACAACAGGAATGATCCACGTTGAATACGATGGTATTGTTTACTGTACGGATTTTATCTGACATGTGTGCAATCAGGAGGTTCTGCATACATGGCTGATAGCAAATACGTCAAATGGGGCACGCATCTAACCATTCAAAAATCCAAATCTTGGAAAACACAAGTAAAATTAAAATAAAGGAAAGAATGGAAGGCGATTTGAGTATTCTGATAAACTATTTGAGAGTCTTGCAATAATCAAAACATACACGAGTATCTCATATAGAGCGTGTCAAGGAATTGCACAGAATGTTCTAGGTTCAAATGCTCCAGATCATACCACAATATGCCGCAGAATAAACGCGCTAAAAATAAATACACCTGAAAGAGTTCAACAACCATCTGATCAGTTAAAAGATATCTATCTTGCAATAGATGGTAGTGGCATAAAACCAAATGAGCGTGGCGAATGGATACGTGACAAATGGAAGATACGCCGCGGATTTATCAAGATACATTTTCTCATAAATGTTAAAACTCGAAAAATTGTCTCTTTTACAGTCACCACAGAGGAGAAAACAGACAGCTCGCAATTCTCTATCTTGTTAAAGATAGCATCAACGACAGCTGTAAACAAATGCAATATCGTACTGTATGGAGATGGTGCGTATGATACAAACGCCAATTTTAACCGCTGCCAAAAGCTTGGCATTAAACCTGCGATAAAGGTTTGATCAAATTCTGCACTTTATGCTGGTTGTTATACACGTAACGATGCGGTCCGTGAGCAGCTTGGGAGATAAAGCATCTTGCATTTACTCCAAATGATGCAATGCTAAAAAACCAAGCAGAGTGGAAAAAACGTGTTAGATATGGTCAACGTTGGATAATTGAGGTAGTGTTTTCTGCATTTAAGAGATTCTGTCATGTCAAGAAAATAGGATCACATTGTGCAAGAGCTTCGATTAAAGGTATGGGTTTACAACATGTTTTGTGATGCCGGTTTGAGTACACCTTGATGAGAAAACGCGTATCTATCTGACTATTATTCTTATTTTGTACCGTATTGTTTATTTTCATTGTATTATTGTACTTTGGTGACACATTTTTGCTGGTATGAGTTAAGGCGATCAAAAGTTGTGCAACTAAGTAGAAATGGATCAGTTATTGATATACTTGGATCGATATGATCATGTGTTATTGACTAATTTGTTAGTCATGAGCTGCTGACTTCATACCTATATATTATATGATCCTGTCATAATAATATGAGTCAAAAAAAAATAGTTAAATCTGAACGAAAATACACAAAGCGAATTACATCTATTGGCAAATTTGATATGCCAATTCCATCTGAAAAAAATGTGGCATGTACATACTATGGAATAAAAGAAGCTTTAACAGGCATGCAAAAAACATATGATCGTGCAAACCCTAATAATTAAATTTAATACACCATACAACGATCATAACACAAAAGTAACGCCAGAGGATCTAAAATACATTAAAGATCATATAAAGCTAATAAAAAAATGTTATATGGAATGTAAGAAAATAGTAAACATTCAACATCTTTCTTTAGTTACTAAAGTTAAACATTCAAAATATAGCATTGTATGGACTTTTCATAAAGATGTTAAAAATACTATTTACATTGAAGATTTAAAAGAACACTGAAACGTATTTTTATATAATCTACATGAATTTGTATGAGGTCAGCTATTTTGTATTTTTGTGCATAAATGCATAACTTTCTTTATAATTATAGGCAGGGACGTGACCTCATACTTTTGTTATCCACCATTACTATCTGGAGAATTCCTTGTACACGTAGACTCTAACGAACATGGACTTTCGCCCAACAGGCTCTAGTGTTTTTGTTTGCATTTTGAGATTTTCTTTTGGACTTTGATTTGTCATTTAGACAATCATCTGAATTCTTTGATCTCTTGGGCACATATAGTTATTTCAAAGCTTGATCGTAATCAAAGATTAGAAAATCAAAAAAAATGGTTAAAGGATAATAATTATGGCAAAAGACAGGGCAGCTGAGATTGCATTCTCTACACTCAAACGCGTCTATGGTAAATGCAATAATGGCAAAAAACTGGACAAATATACGTCAAGAGATCGCATTATACATACAACAAAATCATAGATATGGAGAATGATGTGAGGTAAAGACATGGTATGAGGTAAAAGTGTAGCACAGTATATGTGAAATGTCATGTACAAAAATTAGTAATGAAAAAGTCGTAATATACATACGGTCTAATATCTTGAGGATGGTACTCTAGACAGTTACTAAAATCCAAGTATTGTACTAATGATTCATCCAAAGACTAGTTTACGGGCTAAATCGATGGCATCTGAAGATCTCGATGCATTCTTACTTCCACCTTGTGCAAATGTATCAGAGCCGCCACCAAAACCTCCTAAAATTTTTGACATCTCCTTTACAATGACTCCTGCTTTGATTGTTTTCTGAGCTTTTTTGCCACAATATACGACTATCTTTACGCTCTGATCGGCTGTGACAATTAGGGCACAGTATACCATATTTGGCTCTAATTCGACTGCAGATTGTCCTATCATTATGTGGTATTCTGCATCCATCTCATCATCAATCATACCATAAAATAGTGTGGTGTCTATTCGTTCTGCATTTTGTATTGCTGCATTTGTAACATATTCTTTAGTGCGTCGCATAAGGTGTTTTAACCGACGTCGAGTATATTCGGCATCTTCTTGTGACTTTGTAACAGATTCTGTAACTTTGTGCCTATCTGCTCCTAGGACGTGCGCAATATTTGATATTGCATCATTTTGTTTCTGCATATACTCAAGAGCTCTACTACCTGCAACAAATTCTAGGCGCACCACCCCATCTTGTATGCGTTCGGTACGAATTATCTTCAACAGTCCAGCATCACCTGTTCTTGAAATATGTGTGCCTCCACATGCTTCTACATCGATACCCTCAATCTTTACAATACGTACAGCATTTACTGGAACAACACCTCCTTGATAAATTCTAAACCCATATTCTTGTTCTGCATCTCCACGTTCAACTTCGTTTATCGAGATCTGTAAATTATTGCGTATAACAGAATTTGCTTCTGTTTCTATCTGCGATATCTCTTTTTCTGATAATGCAGAGTGGTGAGTGATATCGAGTCTTGCATGTTTGTCTTCTTTGAATGCAGAATGTTGCCAAATCCATGATCCTAGGATCTTTCTTGCAGATGCATTGAGAATGTGAGTGCAGGTGTGATGTATAGATATGTTCTTCCTCCTAGTCATGTCTATACAACATTTTACAATTTTACCTTCTTTGAACACATCTTCTTTTAGTGAATGAATAACGACTCTACCGTGTTTTGTAACATCTGTGACATTATATCCGTCTATTGTTCCAAAGTCCGGCTCTTGTCCACCGCCTCTTGCATAAAAATTAGTTTTATCTAATATGACTCCACCGTTGATCACTTTGAGTACTTTTGCCTCAAATTCTACATCGTGTGCTTTTTTTGTATAGTAGACTAGTTTTGTATCTGGTATTCTGCGTAACTCTTCAAAAGGTTTGACGGATTCGAGTTTTCTTGATTGATGAAGATCTGAGAGCTTTGAGTAAAAATCCTCTGGAATACACTTTATGACATTGGTCTCTAACAAATAATCTGGTGTTATTCCATCTGATTCATACAATCTAACCAAATCTTTTGTAGATGGCTCTGATTTTATACTGCGTGCAATTTTTTCCATGCGTTCCTTTGACTGATCATATCTACCTGTTTCTATATTCAATATTTTTTTAACATCATCGCGCGTTTGTGTCAATTCTGGATACGTTTTTACAAGATAGTCTATGTGAGAATCAACTAGCCATGTAAAGTCACGTCCAATGCCTATTCTACCTGCAGCTGCTACTGCGCGTCGAAGAAGCATTCTTAGATTGTATCCGCCTCCTACATTGCTTGGAAGTGCTCCATCAGATATTGCAAATACTAACGTTCTGATATGATCTGCTACCGTATACGCATCTTCTAACGGATTGATTGTTTTTTGTATTTGGTTTGAGTCAAATCCAGCATCTGCCATGGCTATCTTGCGTGCTTGTGCAAGTCCAACTCTGTCTATGTTTTTTGCAACACCAGTAAAATATGATACAAGTTTTGGATCTTGTAAATCACATCCTATCTTATCCAACAATTCTGTAATGGCAGATCCAAAACAGCAATCATATGCGGTAGGGGTACCCATAGTTATCCATGCAAAACGTTCCAACCCTGCACCCATGTCTATGATGCGCTTGTCTAATGTGGTTGGAGAGTCTACGCTTCCTTGAAACTCTGTAAAGACAGCGTTGCCAAGCTCTAGACCTCGTACAAAATACTCAAGTGACGATCCAAATGACCCTCCCCCTTCCCAAACATCTTCTACAAAAACAATCTCTTCTTTTTTAATTCCAAATTGATCTGTAAGTAATAAATAATCTAAATTGATACATTCATCTTTCCAATATCCTTTTGAATCTGCAATACTATGTTGCCCTATCATACAAAAACTAGAAAAATGTCTACCCGTAGCTCCCACATTCTCCATATCTTTGAAGCGCAGACATGTTTGGGGTACTATGAGTGGATTTGCAGGAAATTCAAATGTAATATTTGATCCGACCTTTCTCTGAAAATCAACAATGGATGCTATAGTAAAGTATAGATCATCGCGCCATCTACATACAACTGGATATCTACCAATCTGTGTGTGATCATTCTTTTTAAAAAAATCTGCAATCTGAACCCATGATTCAGAATAATCAAACCGCTTAGAAGTTGGTGGATCACCGATAAATGAATAGACATCTTGAGAGTGATCTGGACATCTGTCTCTGCCATCTAGCGCCCAAAAGAATCTCTTACATATAGTACATGATCTCCTAACAAATCCTTGTTCTTCAAAGAGTCTTACTTTGTAATATCTGTCAGGATCTGCTGAAAATCGTCCTTGTATATCATTTTTGTTAGTCATATAGAGTAGTTTTGAAGAGGTTGGATATTTAGTTTACATTCTAGTCGGCATATATCTGAAAATAAATCCATGCTTTGATATGTGAAAAAAGAGATCAATCTCTCTCTCATATGTGATCTTGCACACTTTAATTTTCCTAGCATACTCGGGATGATGATGCATCTACAAAACTACCGTGAACTTAATAAGTAGAGCCTGGTAAGCTAGTGTATGAATAAATACACACTACCTGAAATGCCATACACGTATGATGCACTAGAACCGCATTTAGACGCACGCACTATGGAGATACACCACACAAAACACCACCAAGCGTATACTGACAAGCTCAATGCAGCACTAGAGAAATGTCCATCTGAGATACAATCAAAGGACATCTTGGAGATTCTAGCCGACATAAAGTCTATACCTGATGAGATACGAGGTGCAGTAAACTTTAACGGTGGAGGATTTGACAACCATAGACTGTTTTGGAATAGCATGAAATCTAACGGTGGCGGATCACCTGGAGGTGCACTCGCTGATGCGATAAATACCTCTTTTGGCAGCTTTGATGCATTCAAGGAAAAGTTTTCCTCTACAACTGCTGTAATACAAGGTAGCGGATGGGGTTGGCTAGTATACAACAAGTCTACATCAAAGGTCGAATATACACAGATGCCAAATCAGACAAGTCCAAGAACAAATGGATTAGTGCCATTACTAGGATGTGACGTATGGGAACACGCATACTATCTCAAATACCAAAACAAACGTCCAGATTATATCGCTGCATGGTGGAACGTCATAAACTGGGATGAAATAGACTCTAGGCTCTCAAAGGCAAACTAATTTTTTTATTTTTCATATTTATGGTTTTTTTAAAATATTGCTTGTGAAATGAATTTATAATCACAAAGACTACATACTGTATGAGTCAGGAGCAAACCCAGCAGTTACTATACGAGATGCAGATGTTAGAAAGCCATATTACAGAATTGAACAGGCGTGAATCTAGTCTTGAGGCAGTACTGCGTGAAGCCATAGCTGCGACCCAATCTATAAAATCCCTAGAGGGTACAACGCCTGTTAAATCACTTGTTCCACTCGGACTAGGTGCATTTGCTAGAACAGAGATATATCCAAATGCGAAACTCATAGTAAATATCGGTGCTGGTATTGCAGTGGAAAAAGAACATGGTTCTGCCATAAACTATATTGAATCTAGAATTAAAGAGATAGATGTGGCAATGCAAGATACTGCTTCACGCAAGCATGAAGCAATAGAGCGTATGGAACAAGGAAGGCAGGTGATCTCAAATATGGGTAAAGCTGCAGCAAAGCCTTCGGCGAAAACCAATGTTTGAAAAACTAAAATCTGCATTTGCTACGGCAGTTAAAAGTTTAGGGGAGCGAGAATTAAAAGAGCAGGATGTAGATTCTGCTATATCTGATCTAGAGTTTGCCTTGATGGATGCAGATGTTGCAGTGGAAGCTGTAGAATTAATAAAATCAAGATTACAAGAATCCATGATCGGATCTAATGTGGAAAAAAAACACATGATCGAACACATTCGTAAAGGACTTGTAACGACCGTATCAGAGATGTTTGATAATGCTGGAACATGCGAGCTAGTTGCAAACATTGAAAAAAAACGTGATAAATTTCAAGAGCCATATCTTGTATTATTTTTAGGAATAAATGGAACTGGTAAAACTACCACGCTCTCAAAGATGGCACATATGCTAAAAGAACAAAAAATCTCCGTCGTCATAGCTGCAGCTGATACGTTTAGAGCTGGGGCGATAGAGCAGATACGTGAACACACAAACCGTCTTGGAGTGAAACTCGTGGCACAAAACTATGGGTCCGATCCGGCTGCAGTAGCACGAGATGCTGTTTTGTATGCAAAATCCCACAAAGTGGACTGCGTACTGATAGATACTGCAGGGCGTATGCAGACAAGCCAAAACCTTATGGCACAGATTGAAAAAATAACAAATGTGGTAAAACCTGATTTTAAAATATTCGTAGGAGATTCGTTGGCAGGCAACGATACAATAAATCAAGCTCGAGAGTTTTACAAGTATACAAATTTTGACGCTTCCATACTTACAAAGACCGACGCAGATTCACGTGGTGGAGCTGCACTATCAATTATAGCAGCAACCTCTACACCAATTATGTATATTGGAACAGGTCAAGAGTATGAAGACCTTGAACCATTTAACAAGAACGTATTTGTAAAATCTGTCTTTGGTGATACCTTGACACAGACTCTAAAAGAGAAAAAACCGGTTTTGGAAAATTTAGATACAAAATCTGAATCTATACCAAACTCAAAAATTCAAACTAAAACACAAATCTCAGAGACGATACAATCTACCATGGAATCAAAACTTAAATCTGATGCAGATCAGAAAAAACAAACTGACGGTCATGATCCGTTTGAAGGGATAACAGACGATGATATTAAAACATATTCAGATCTATACGATGAAACTCCACCAGAGAACGATACAGATGCTGCATATATGGCAGAGAAGATACGAGATTGGATAAAAAAAGGCAAGCCCGATATACATAAAACTAAAAAACACTCGATGTTTGGTTGGCGTAAGAAATGACAAAAAAAGACTTTCTTACATTTGATGAACTATCTGCAAAAGAGACTATGGGAATAATCTCATTAGCATCTAGTCTAAAAAAACGCCGTGCCATGACTAGTATGCCATTAAAGGGAAAAACATTGGCAATGATATTTGAAAAACCATCAACTCGTACAAGGGTCAGTTTTGAAGTTGGAATGTACCAACTAGGAGGAAATTCTGTTATCCTCTCTTCAGATTCCATGCAACTATCGCGCGGTGAATCGCACGCGGATACGGCAAGGACATTATCAAGATATGCTGATATACTAATGGCTAGAGTATTTGATCATCGTACAGTGGTTGAACTAGCAAAATATTCATCTATACCAGTAATAAACGGACTCTCAAACTCTTTTCATCCATGTCAAATATTGGCAGATCTGCTCACAGTACATGAAAAAAAGAAGAAACTAGATGGACTAAAAGTGGCTTGGATTGGAGATGGAAACAATGTGTGTAACTCTTGGCTATATGGATGTGCAAAAACAGGCATGAAAATTACAGTTGCTTCACCAAAAGGATATGCGCCTGACGCAAACGTCGTACGCGATGCTTCAAAATCAACAACAGTCAACATAATGACAGATCCAGCAAAGGCAGTAAAAGATGCTGACGTTGTAGTCACCGACACATTTACCTCCATACATGATCAAAATTCGTCAAAGAAAACAAAGGCATTTGTTCCAAAATACAGGGTTGGAAGATCATTGATGTCAAAAGCCTCAAAAGATGCAATATTCATGCACTGTCTTCCAGCAAAGCGTGGAAGGGAGGTTGAAGCTCTTGTCATAGATGGCAAAAGATCCGTAGTATGGGATGAGACTGAAAACAGATTGCATACTCAAAAAGCTCTACTGTTGTATCTAACTGGCGCCTCTGCCATCTAAGGTTTATAAGAGCATATTGAAGGTTGAGCGTTAGATGGCTTATTCTAAGATACTTAGACGACAGAGGGCAGAAAAAACCAACTATAAAAAGCGAGGTATAATGCTTATGGGAAAACGTGACTTTATCACAGTTGTAATCACAAACGAAAATACCCAAGTACAAATTTTGACCCCAAACATAACTGGAGACAAGGTAATTGCTTCGGCACATTCACATTATCTTACATCAAAAGGCTGGAAAGGATCACGCAAAAGTATACCTGCTTCATATCTAATCGGATATCTTGCTGGAAAAAAAGCCATATCAAAAGGAGCAAAATCTGCCTTGATGTATAGTGGCACACGTAGATACACCCAAAGGATGGCTGCTGCACTAAATGGTCTAGTCGATGCTGGCCTACATGTTCCGGCAAACTCAGAGACGTTTCCATCAAAAGAACGCATAGAGGGGAAATTTCTTACCGTAAAAAACGACATTACTAGCATGAAATCTACAATTGACGGAGATGTAAAATAATTGAGCTATGCAACTCAGACAAAAAGCAAGCCTCCTCCAAGGACAAATCATTCTGGTCCATCAGACAAGGTGCGCAAACGTCGTGAACCGCGTGCAGAAGCTCCATGGATACCTAAAACCATACTCGGAAAAAAAGTTTCATCTGGAGAGATTGACCATATTGAACCCATATTGGAGAGCGGTGCTCGCATACAAGAATCTGGAATTATCAAAAAACTTTTACCTGATTTGAAGACCGAGGTTATAGATGTGAGCATGATACAAAAAATGACAGCAAATGGTCAGTCTACAAAATTCCGTGCAATTGTTGCAGCCGGTAATGAGAACGGCTGGTTAGGAATAGGACAAGGCAAGTCAAAACAGATACGTATAGCGATAGAAAAGGCGACAAACCAAGCATACATCAATGTCAGTCCGATAAAGTTAGGATGCGGCAGCTGGGAATGTAAATGCACTCAAAAACACTCTGTACCATTCAAAGTGCGTGGCAAAGGAGGTAGTGTCGTAGTAGAAATACTTCCAGCACCACGTGGATTAGGTCTAGTAGCTGGAGGAAAGATACGTCGTCTATTAGAGCTTGCAGGATTAAAGGATGCATATACTACGGCAAAAGGCTCCACGCCTACCATGAACTCTACTGCAAATGCCGTACTTGAATGTTTGAGGCAAACGTTCAGTCAAGGTTGATGTGAATATGGCAAAATCATATCTTGTAGTACGAATAAAGGGTCAAGTTGACGTGCCATATTGGGCACGCACTACTTTGGAACTATTAAGATTAGACAAAAAATACCGTGCAACCATACTACAGACTCAAGTAAATACTCTTGGCATGCTAGACAAGGTAAAACACTATATTTGTTGGCAAGAGGCAGATGTTGATATTACCAAACAACTCTTGGATAAAAAAGGTCGAAAGTCAGGATACCGAAAGATTGAATCTGCAGATATAGTTGACATGGGATTCAAAGATATAGATGAGATGGCATCATCTATTGCAAAAGGTAAAGTTTCAATGTCAAAAATAAAGGCACTAAAGCCTTGGTTTGCATTGGATCCACCACGCCATGGATTCAAATCTAGTACAAAACGACTATACACACAAAAAGGTATACTTGGACACAACAAAGAATTGACTGATATAGTTAGGAATATGATGTAAGGCAAATGGCTACTAGATATAGAAAAACTAGAAAGAATCGTGGTTCGCGTACGTGCGGCTGGGGACAGGTTGGACAACATCGTGCAAGCGGACATAGAGGCGGATTGGGATCTTCGGGAATGCTGAAACATCATTTTAGCTCAATGTTGCGTGATGATCCAGATCATTTTGGACATGAATCAACACACACGCCACGCAACCTTAATCTAGTAAAATCTTGGGCATGTGTGAGAGATCTTGATGATATATATGCAAAAATAGGAAAAGATAAAGACGGTAAAAAAACAATAGATCTGACCGCAGCCGGTTATGACAAGCTGTTGGGTGGAGGTTCTACTTTTGGTGCATATTCTGTAAAGGTGAGACGTTGTACAAAATCTGCCAAAGCAAAACTTGAAAAAATCGGTGGAGATGTAACAGTAATGCCTTTGGCTGTGCCCAAAGAGGTTTCGACCAAAGAATGACTGAAGGAACTGCTACTACCTATATACGCAAACTAGTCTCGGTAGCAGAACCGTATCTTCCACAGGTACCAAAGCCGAAAAAAAAACTCTCACTCCAGATGCGCCTTGTATGGTCTGCTCTTGCATTACTCATATACATGGTAATGAGTCAGACTCCGTTGTTTGGCGCAACAACGCCAGAATTTGACTTTTTAGAGTTTGCAAGAGTCATCTTTGCATCACAACAAGGCACACTTGTAGAGCTTGGTATAGGACCAATAGTAACATCTGGCCTGCTTATGCAACTTTTGAGGGGCTCGGATATACTAAAATTTGATTTTAAAAAACCAAATGAGAGGGCAATATTTCAGACTGCCACAAAACTGGTAACATATGTTGTCATAGTAGGTGAATCTATCGTATACGGCATAGCCGTATATGGTCCAAACATTACAGATCCGACCATTCTGTATATATTGGTAGGTCAACTGATGGCCGCCTCTGTCATAATCATGTTCCTTGACGAGCTTATCCAAAAAGGATGGGGTCTTGGAAGTGGAATAAGCTTGTTTATCATGGCTGGCGTAGCGCAGCAGATACTTTGGAGTATGTTCAGTCCACTACCTGCCGGAGATGGTGGGACAGTGGGAATAATTCCGTACATTGGACAGTCGATACTTGGAGGCGATCTCTCAAACGTATTTTTCAGATTTAACCAACTACCAAGCATATTTGGACTGTGTATTACAGCTGGTGTTTTGTTGATACTAGTATATGTACAGGGAATGAAAGTAGAGATACCACTCGTATCCACCAAATACAGAGGATTTTCAGCAGTGTATCCGATAAAACTAATGTACGTCTCAAATATACCTGTAATTTTAGCATCTGCGCTTACTGCAAACGCTGTCTTTTTGGGACAACTTTTGTGGGCAAACTTTAATCTGCGAAACGCTAGTCCGTTTATGAACATTATAGGACAGTTTGATCCTACTAGTCCGTCGACACCCATAGGTGGAATCATATATTATATCACTCCGCCGAGAGGATTGGACGTAGCTGCACAGGATCCAATACGTGCAGTTCTCTATGTACTCTTTATGATTGGCATAGTGGTAATCTTTGGTAGGCTTTGGGTGGAACTTGGAGGACTCTCGCCAAAGAGTGCGGCAAAAAACCTACTTGATGCAGATGTACAAATTCCAGGATTCAGACGCTCAAAACAACCAATAGAAGTTTTGTTGAACAAGTACATTCCAGCAGTTACTATAATTGGTTCAATTATACTTGGAGCCTTGGCAGGTTTCTCTGACGTGCTAGGAGTATTTGGTAGTGGCATTGGCGTACTCTTGATGGTTGATATATTGATCAATTACTACAACCAGCTTGTGAGAGAGCAAGTGGAAGTGGTCATGCCTAGGTTAGGTGCACTGCTTGGCAGAAAATAAAAAAATAATCATAGTTGGAATTCCTGGAGTGGGAAAAACCACGCTTGTCAAAAAATTGGTTGAATTATTAAAAGCCAAGCAACATAGTGTAAGAGTGGACAGCTTTGGTACTTTGATGTTGGAAGAGGTGCACAACGACATTTCAAATAGAGATGAACTACGTAAACTCGATATTTTTAAGCAGAAAAAACTACAAAATAGAGTTGCTACAAAGATAGCCTCTTTTACAGAAGATATAGTTCTAGTGGATACACACGCCTTTATATCGACAGACTCGGGATTCTATCCTGGACTACCAAACAACATACTGGAGATAATAAAACCAGATCACTACATATCCGTCTCGGCGCGTCCAGAAGAGGTGTACAATAGACGCATGAGTGATAATACGCGCAGTCGAGACATTGTAACAATAGAGTCGATTAAAAAGGAGCTTGCAGTACAAGATTCTATGGTTGCAGCGTGTTCAGTGCTATCTGGTTCTCCGATACTTACAGTTCTAAACTCCGAAGGTAAGGCAAACGATGTGGCAGTAGAGATTATTGAGGGAATTGGTGTCTAGTATATGATTGTAGATTTTGGCACAATACATCTCTTTTTGGATGCGATATTCTTACAGGGCATGGATCTGTTTGGTATTGGAGATGGAGGAGCACTTGGCAGTGATGATCCATTGATAAAAGGAACCGTTGCAACATTATTTGCAGTTACTGGATTTGGAATACTATTAAATATATTCAACTCTGCTGTGAGAAAAAAACTAGTCGATCAAGTAAAATTAAAACGTATAATGAAAGAAACACGCGCTTGGCAAAAAGCACGCATGGCAGCATTCCGATCTAAAGATCTTGAAAAACAAGCATCATTGAACAAAAAATCATCATACATGAACAAGATGAATATGGAGATGATGCAGATGAATATGCGTCCAATGCTCATAACATTTGTACCGTTGCTTTTGATCTTTTATTTTGTACTGCCAGAGCTATTTTCATATACTGTGGCACTCTCGCCCATCTCACTCAACGTGATCCCTGGAGATTTTTTCCAACTTACATGTACAGCTGAACAAGCAGTTGATCCAGAACATGTCTGTACACAAGAGAATGCACTATATCTGTGGGCGTGGTACTTTTTGTCATCAATAGCGTTTAGTGGCATGATAATGAAACTGACAAAGACATCGATGGATCTAAGTTGACAAAGTCGGTCGTAGTTTCAGGACCACCAGCAGTAGGAAAGACTACAGTGGCAAAGGCACTTGGAGAAAAATTCGATCTCAAATACATAAGTGGTGGCGATGTCTTGAAGGACATTGCATTCGAATGTGGTTTTAATGCTGCCGGTGATGACTGGTGGGACACACAGGATGGTCTGAAATTTCTCCAGATGCGCTCTAAAGATGATAAATATGACAAACAAGTGGATAAAAAACTCATAGATGCATACCAAACAGGAGGGATCGTGATGACCAGCTATACAATTCCCTGGATTGCAAAAGGTGGAATAAAGATTTGGCTAGATGGTTCACACAAAATAAGTGCAAATCGTATGCAGTCCCGTGATGGTATGGATGTAAGAAAAGCGATGAATATATCAAAGAAAAGATACGATGGCAATAAAACACTATATAGACGTCTTTATGGATTTGACTTTGGTCAACAATCTGTCTTTGACATCATCATAGATACTGATTTACTTGATGCTACAAGCGTAATAGCAAAAGCACAAGATGGAGTGAAAAAATTAATTTGACTCTAAAACAACTGCAAGATCTACAGATACTAGATCAAGATATTATAGATGCAGAACATGGATGCTATTACGACAAACGCACTACAAAACAGCTACTTGATAATGGCATCGTTTTGTTGGATAAACCTCCTGGTCCTACAAGCCATGAGGTAGTAGCATGGACAAAACGAATGCTAGATCTACCAAAGATAGGTCATAGCGGTACTCTCGATCCACAAGTCTCAGGTGTTTTACCGTTGGGACTTGGAAATGCTACAAAAGCATTGGGTGTTTTACTCTTTGGCACAAAAGAGTATGTGGGCATTGGGCGGTTTCACTCTATGCCATCGCATCAGGTACTAGAGTCACTAAAAAATACGTTTACTGGAGAAATCTACCAAAAACCTCCACAACGCTCCTCTGTTCTACGTCGTACTAGAATACGGACGATATATGAGATCGAGATAATGGAACAAAAAGACTCACTTGTTTTGATGCGTACTGTATGTGAATCTGGAACATACATACGCAAACTTATCTACGATATGGGTGAAGTTATGGGATCAGGTGCATCGATGATCGAATTAAGACGAACTCGAGTGGCACAGTTTGGCGAAGAGATGGGTCTTGTTACAATGCATGCACTATCTAACGCATACGCTGTGTGGAAAGAGAATGATGATGATTCAAAACTTCGGAGCATGATACATCCAGTGGAAGATGCACTCGGCGAGATAAAATCAGTCATCATACGTGATTCTGCAGTTGATGCATTATGTCATGGAGCACAACTTGCAATACCTGGTGTACTACAGATACCTCGTGATCTTGAAAAGGGAGATTTTGTAGCAATTTATACACAAAAAGGAGAAGCAGTCGCACTTGCAAATGCCATAATGGACAAAGATACAATATCGGAAGGGGCAAAAGGACATGCTTTTGAGACAAGGCGTATAATAATGGAGCCTGGCACGTACAAAAAAAGCTGGCGTACAAGAGCAGTAGATCCAAAATCTGCAAAAAATAGACGCTGAGACAATAATGATAAACAAAAATCTTCTCATGGCTGTTTGTGTAGGGATGATCTCTGCTGTTATATTGGGAATTTTATTTGCAGATCAAACTGACAACAAACATTTACCTCTCTTGTTAACTATACCAAAAACAGAATACACAGCAGGCGAATCTGTAATAATTGCGATCAAAAATAAAGGCTTGTACCCACTCTCTTTTCCAAACGATGCTTTTGGAGTTAGCGTGACCGACTCTAAAGGTCTAATAGTGTGGCGCCCATCTCATGGGGAAAAGTATGAGACCATTGAACCCAACCAGGTGCAGACTATATCGTGGGATACTACAAATTTTGCTACTGGAACGTATACGATCTGGTCGCATGTATCTATAATCAGTGCATCTATTATGATAGAGATCATATGATGATTACCATGCAGAAGAAATGATCCACATTTGAAGAGTGTACATTGACTGATAGAATTACGTTTACCATACCTTGACTAATCTTTATTTAATGACCAACAGTCACTCCATACGGTCTTTATGACCGTGCCGGGATCGCCTAGCCTGGTAGGGCGCGCGCCTGGAAACATCGCCATATAGCGCGTTCTCGCAAGGGAACGGGAGTTCAAATCTCCCTCCCGGCGCCATTTTAACAATTTTTGTAACTAGAGTTTTAAAAGTCTGACCATCTGATCTAATATTTTTCATCATCACATTTTTGGATCAGGTGTATAATACAAAAAATCGTTCATGAATAATGAAAAGATAAAACACAATTATCCTAGGTCTAAGAATCTAGAGAAAGAAAATGCATTATTACGCAAGGAAAACAAACAAGGAGAAATGATACGAGATATTGAAGAATTAAAAATCAAGACAAATGCTCTTGTAGCAAAGAATATTCGTGCAAAACCCGACAAACCAGATTCAGACATAAAAAGAAAACGCTCCAAACATGCAAGAACCAGCAGAAAAAGACCAGTTCAAATAGATAACAAAACCAAGGTGGATCAAAAATCATGTCATATCTGCGGAAACAAACTATCCAAAATTGTGCACAAATACACACGCATAGTAGAAGATATTATTCCAGCACGAGCATACAATACTGAATATACTATATCTAGAAGATATTGTAAATATTGCAAAAAAACAATCACGCCAAAAATCAATACTGCATTACCAAATGAAAGATTTGGAATCCAACTAGCCGTATTTCTAGCTACACTCAAAACATCTGGATTATCATATAAAAAAATATCCAAACTATTAGAAATGGTATATAACATACACATGAATGAATCTACCATAAATCGTGCAGTAAGAAAAACTGCTACAGCATTTGGTCCATTATATGAACAGATGGTGGAAGATCTAAAAACCGAGTTGAATATACATGGGGATGAGACTAGCTGGAACATAACTGGGAATAATCATTGACTGTGGACATTTGTTGGAAGATGGGCGACCATATATGAGATTGACAAATCACGTGGTAGAATAGATCCAATGAGAGTGTTAAAATGATACGTATGAGATAAGCTATTAAACAATACATAACACCTCTTCAAAGACGCTCTTACCGTGTGCTTTCCATGTCAAAACACACGTTAGAAAGTTTGATTCTTTTCATATACTGTTTATCTTACGGCGAACCACAACATCACACTCGGCAGGCATTGTTTGTAGATGGAATGTCTTTATGCTCAATAAATGCATATAGATCTTTTATTACATTCTCCAACCGTTTGATCAGATTCTGCATTTCAAAACTATGATATCCATCCAACATGCAAGCAAATGTGTATTCAAACACATGCATCACAATTGGCATTCTCAAACAGTATGCACATCTCTTCATAGAGTTTCCGATATGAGCCATCATGTGTTTAGCAGCACGCAGCTCGTGAGCCTAGGCATCGCTGATGCATTCCTCGCCCTTGTACACGCGATACCAATCAGTTACTGCAACACTATCAAAATTGTCTACATATGCATATGCACCATATTACTATGTGGGTCAAATAGACACATACAACCAACTAGTAAAATTAAACGAGTCATTTTTAATAATTCCAACACTGATAATAATCATATCGATAACTGTACTAGGTTCACAATATATGAAAAAACGATAACTGGATAAAAATAACTTTTGAATTTATAAAATTGCACATGTATGCATAACTAAAGAAGAAAGTTGCACAAAACGGTTTAATGTCGATCATGGTATCTATATGTAATGTCTAAACAGTATGATGTGGCAATCGTGGGTGCTGGAGTACTTGGTGTATGTATGGCATACTGGATATCCTCTACGTGTAAAGCTAACGTATGTGTCATAGATAAGGAGAGGTTGCAAGCAGAGCATGCAAGCTCACGTAATACGGGTGTAATGCATTCGCCATTTTACCTTGATCCAAAAACAAAATCCACAATGGCAAAAGCTTCATTACAGTCGTATCCAATGTGGGAAAAAATTGCCATTGATAATAAAATACCATGGAAAAAAACTGGCCTTTTAGAATTAGCAATAAAATCTGAACATGATGCAACACTTGAAAAATATTCAAAATGGGCCAAAGAAAACGGCATACTAGAAGAAGAGATTTTAATTCTTGATGCTATGCAGGTAAAAAAGATGGAACCACACATACAGTGCCATTCTGCATTGTATTGTTCGCGTGAGGTCTCTACAGATTTTGGAGCCCTTACTAGAAGAATGGCTATTGAATCGCAAAGAGCTGGTGCTGAATATATGATGGGAATGCATCTCAAAGATGTCAAATCTGTGACCGATGGTCACGAGTTGGAATTTGATGGCGGTACTAGAATAGAATGTGATTATATGATAAATTGTGCTGGTGCAAATTCACTTGACATTGCAAAAATGTCAGGATCTGCTAAACAATATACGGATATGCACTTTAGAGGAGAATATTGGGTGGCAGATGAACAGTATGCAAAGATGGTTGAAACTACTGTATACACGGTGGCCAAATACCCAAACTATCCGTTTTTGGATCCACATTGGATAAAAAAAGCCGATGGAACAGTAGAGGTCGGACCAAACGCCGTACCTGTTTTGGGTTCAGAGATGTACTCTGGATATGTGGGAGATATTGAAACAATATTTTCAAAGATGCGCCAAATGCTACAAGGTGGTACCTTGAAACTTTTAACAAATCCTGAATTTATGTCCCTGATCTCAAAGGAATGGCACAGCTCACTTTCAAAATCTGCCATGATAAATCGTATACGCTCATTCATTCCAAACATACGTCCAGAATTTTTCTTAAAGAGAGGAACTGCTGGAATAAGAACACCCTTGATATCTCCAGAGGGAAAATTTGTACCAGATGTGTTGGTAGAATATGGCACAAATTCGATTCATATCCTAAACTATAATTCACCAGGTGCAACTGGGGCTCCGTTCTTTGCAAAACATATTGTAAGAGGATTGTGCGAAAAAGGAATACTAGAATATACAGGTCATAAAGACGGTGCTATTTGGAAAATGAATGACCAAGATTAATATCGTGATGCAAATTATGATCATTTGTGTTACCTGACAGATGTTCTATGGCAAATGATGGAAAACAATGCAAAAGTCCTCCAGAATATGTAATTACGATATCTACAAACGATGGTGAATATATGGTGGGAGTTACATGTGCAAGACATCGTCTAGCGGTGAGCGAAAAGCTGACACATTTGCAATCAAAGGGATCTGTACCAAAAGGCATGATCTCTTTTTCGGTCTTAAAAGCAGTTGGTACGAACTGTGTAAAGGGATCGTGTGATGATCTTATAAATCTCTAATCAGTATATGGAACTGCATGGGGAATTTTCTTTTTTGCAAGGCCTGCCAACAAGTTATCTAGTGCCATACGAGCCATGGCGTATCTTGTCTCTTTTGTGGCACTGCCAAGGTGAGGCACCAATGTTACATTGTCCAACTTTACTAGTGGATTTTTTGTACAAAGTGGTTCTGATTCAAATACATCTAAACCTGCACCCTTTATACTACCATCTTTTATTGCACGAGCAAGGCTTTTCTCATCTACGACTGCACCACGTGATGTATTTATCAAAAAAGATCTAGGGTGCATCATGGATATGATCCTCTCATTTACAAGATGATGTGTGTCGATAGTATGAGGAACATGTATGGATAAAATATCGCATTCGCTAAAGAGCGAACGCATACTCTTGTATTTGGCACCGATCTTTTCTTCGATATTTGTAGCAAGTCTATGTCTATTATGATATGCAATCTTCATACCTAGAGCACGTGCGCGCTCTGCCACAAGAGTACCTATACGACCCATTCCAAGTATTCCAAGTGTTTTCCCTGATATGTCGATGCCACATAGCTGTTGTGGCGCATAGACAAATTTCCACTGACTAGAACGTATTATTCTATCTCCATGTGAGATTCCACGGGTAACATCTAACATGAGTGCTAGCGTCATGTTGGCAGTTGCATCTGAAAGTACATCAGGTGTGTATCCTATGGATATGCCTTTGCTCTTTGCATATTTTACGTCAATATGATCATAACCTACACTAAACGTACTAATGGTAGACAAGTTGGGAGCTGCATCAATGATTTTTGAATTTATAACATCATAAGGCATACAGAGTAATCCTCTACAACTCTTCATACGTTTTAGTAGTATAGTTTTTGTAATGGGTGATGAGTATGGGTTTTGCCATACGGTATATCTTGTGAGGAGTTTTTTAGATATAAAGTCGTGCACGCGACGTGTGATTATTACATCTGCCATCATGTATATATACAAACTCAAACAATTTATACGATTGCGCCCATATACTATTATGGAAAAAAACTTGGGCTTTACAGAATGTGATGACTGTGGTAACCTGTATGAGATATGTCAATGTGTCTGTTCATTTTGCGGAGAGCGAGATAAATGTGAATGTGCATTATTTGACGCTGCTACTGGTGGCTGAGCACTTTTCAAATTTAGGGACATATTTTATTAATACGGTACATTCGATATAATTATGACGCAGGAACTTTCATGGATGATTGGAGGTCCACAAGGTAGTGGCGTGGAGACTGCCTCAAATATTTTCTCTTCAGTATGTGCTGCAAATGGTTGCCACATATTTGGTAAACGCGAATACCATTCTAACATAAAAGGTGAACATAGCTATTTTGTCATACGTGCATCTGAAGAACTGATCCGTTCCAACGTCAGCGGAGTAGATTTTTTGACATCATATGATGCAGAGACCATATTTAGACATGCTTCGAGCGTAAACAAAGGCGGGATCATAATGTATGATCTAAAACTAGAGAATGTGTCAGTTTCAGATGTTCCGACACTCGATAGACCATCTTTAGATATGCTCAAAGAACGTTATGGCAGAGATGACATACGTGTACGTGATATACTAGAGTCTGCAGACACTGCTGGCGTAAACTTGCATCCAATATCGTTTCATGGAATATTGGACAATCTTGCAAAGGATCTTGACAAGCCAGAGCTAGCTCGCATGATCCGACTCTTTAACGTTATAGGTGTCTCTGCCTCATTTGGAATGCTTGGAGCATCATCAGATATGGTTGCATCTACAACCGAATCTATCTTTGCCACAAAACCTGTACTTGCAAAGATAAATGCATCAGCCTCGCGTCATGCACATGCTATAGGAGAATCACTAGGAAATACTCGTATCAAAATACCCATATCAAAACACAAAAAGAGTACAATACTTGTACAAGGTTATCACGGCACTGCAATAGGCAAACTTGTATGTGGATGTCGTATGCAACCATACTATCCAATAACGCCAGCAACAGATGAAAGCTATTTTTTAGAATCACATCAAAAACTTGGAGGCTCAAAACCTGGTTCAGTGATTGTTGTTCAAACCGAAGATGAGATATGTGCTGCAGGAATGACAATTGGTTCAGTTCTTACTGGATGCCGTACGGCCACATGCACATCTGGTCCTGGATTTTCACTAATGGCTGAAACCCTAGGCTGGGCTGGCATCAACGAGGTTCCAATGGTTATCACCCTCTATCAAAGAAGCGGCCCATCAACTGGACTTCCGACACGACACGGACAAGATGATCTATTATGTGCAGTTCATGCTGGACATGGAGAATTTCCGCGCCTTGTATATGCCTCTGGAGATGTTGAGGAGAGCTTTTACGATACGGCAAAATGTTTCAACTATGCAGAACACTATCAATTACCGGTGATACACATGATGGACAAGTATATTGCTAGTTCTGTGTGTACATGTCCACGCTTTGAGCCTGAACGCATAAACATAGACCGAGGAAAAATGCTAGACCATGTAAAAGGTGATTACCAACGATTCAAGTTGACACCAGATGGTATATCTCCGCGCTCAAGTCTCGGTATGAAAGGTGGAATATTTTGGAATACCGGAGATGAACGCGATGAGAGTGGACATATAACAGAAGATCCTACAATGCGGAAAAAAATGATGGAAAAACGTATGTCCAAATATGAAAAGCTATTAAACGAACTACCTTTTAAAGAACAAGCAGTTTTGCATGGAGATAAACAACCAGTAATGATAACAAGCTGGGGTTCTTGCAAAGGACCTATACTTGATGCTATGCACATGTTGAAAGAAAAAGGAGTATGCGTAGGATTTGTACAAGTAAAGCTTCTCTGGCCGTTTCCAGCAAAGATAGTCTATTCACTACTAGAGGGCGCAAAAACAATCATAAACATTGAATCAAATCAAACTTCACAGTTTGGCATGCTCTTAAGACAACAGACTGGAATAAAACCCAATGTAAACATTGTAAAATATACTGGCAGGGCAATGACATGTACAGAATTATACAATACTATCGAGTCTATAGTTTCAGGCTCTGGAAAAAAACGTGAGGTCTTAACATATGGTGTCTAAACTCTCCGACTTTAAGACCGACACGCACAACGACTGGTGTCCGGGATGTGGCGATTTTGGTATAGTAAATTCCATCCAAATGGCTCTAGCTGAGATGGATATACCTCGTCACAAAACTGCACTATTTACTGGAATAGGATGCTCTGGAAAGACATCTCACTTTGTAAACGTCTATGGCGTACATACGCTACATGGAAGAGTTTTGACATTTGCACAAGGTGCAAAACTTGCAAACCCCAAACTCACAGTTTTGGCTGCAGGAGGTGATGGCGACGGATTAGGAATAGGGGCAGGACATTTTGTTGCAGCTGGAAGGCGCAACGTAGACATTACATACATCATATTCAACAATGGTGTATATGGACTCACAAAGGGTCAAGCATCACCGACACTAAAGCTTGGAGATCAGACAAAATCACTTGCTGTTCCAAACCCAAACTATGCTGTAAATCCAATAGGACTTGCAGTTGCAAGTGGATTTACATTCGTGGCTAGGGGATACTCGTACGATGTTCGACATTTAAAAGATCTAATCATCGAGGCCATACAACACAGAGGGACGTCTTTTCTAGATGTGTTGCAACCATGTCCTACGTATAATGATATAAACACACGTGATTGGTACGCCGGTGAAGATCTCGTATCAAAAGCTACCGAACGGCATTCGCGAATATACCGTCTAGATGATACTGGATATGATGGCACAGTAAACAATGTAAATGAGACTGACGAAAAGATGGGCACGGCCATTGTAAAATCACTTGAATGGGGAACACGGATACCTGTTGGAGTCTTTTACAAAAACAATACTGCACGTCCGTTTGTAAGTCGTATGGGTGATAATATACCAGGATATGAAGAAAATCCGCCAGCAGTACAGCAGATTGCATCTGATGGAAAACCAATCGAGACTGTACAAAACATTCTAGATTCTCTAGAGGTCTAGATCTCTCTTTGATTGGTTTATCCACACATCATCTTTTTTTATAAAATTGCATCCATCTGCAACAGCTTTTAGAATGGACCATTTTTTTGTCTTTTCGATATATCTGTATGTTACAGCATTCGTGCCTTTGGGTATCTCATCTGCAGACAAATGATGTGATATGAGCTCTGTCATAAAATCAATTTTTTCTATGGCATCGTTGTACCAGTCACGATCTTGCACGTCTACAACAAAACGTACTGCAGGTACACTAGAAAAATTCACGATCGTTTTTATGGCCTTTCTGCCACCTCTTCTACGTTTCATCTCTTTTAGGAGAAATTTTAACTTGTTCCATTCTTTGCGTCCAAACCAATCAAAGAATGCATCTCCAAAAACCACTGGTATATCTATCTCAAATATGCTGACATATTCATCACCTTCATATTCAGTATCCTCTTGTTCAACGGAGAATTTGTTGTTAAATATGCCATATGCTACTTCCAACTCCCATGGGGATATCCCATAATGTTGCATTAGAACATGTGTACTATCTTCCATGTGAAACTAATCTATTCTGTATGTAATTAAAACTTGGTAGCTAGAATACTCTGAAAAGATACCTGCACAGGTACAATGTTCCGATGCATCCTATGACGTAGACCATTGGTTTCCATGCAAATACTGGTATATTTGGCCTTGCTAGCTTTATTGCATAATTGTCCAACACGGAGATGACATAACTACCAATTCTTGAATTCCATATACGATAATCTATCAGATTTTTTTTGAGTACATTTTCTATCTCATATATGACTGGAGTGCTTTGGCAAAACAAGTGTTGAAGATAATCTCTAGAAACTTCTACTTCTCCTTGTATGGCAACAAGACCTTTTTTCATATCTATAAATCGTATGTGCATCTCCCAAGGTCTTTTGAGTTTTAAATTCAAACCCTTGCCTATCTGTGAGACTTTTTTATGTTCAAATTTTACTCCAGTAAATCCTTCTTTTTTAAACATACAAACTAGTTCGTCTATATTTCTACGTACTACCACATGCAAATGTTCTACCTCGTCTTTGTTTATCTTTATCTTTATTTTTTTTCCATTGGTAAACTTTATCGTCTTTGGATATTTTGTAGCGTAATCCATTCATTTTAATGGTAAATTTGGGTTATATTTAATACATCATATGGTGCTTTGTATACTGCCGATGCTACGAATATAGAGGCATTTTTCGTACGGCACTGTTCCATCATCTATGCTTGATCTTTTACCAGTCATCGCAATTTTTGAATCCCTTACTATGGTCAGAGGCATGGACTCGGCTCCTTCCCCCATTGTATGATTTGCAATTGTAGCAATATTGTCTGCAGTTGCTTGTACGGTGACGAGTAGTGGCCTACCATCAAGATCCACTGTTCCCCTCTTGTCATCAGTGGGGGATATTCCAGAACAAGAGATTGCCACGCCAGTGGTACCTGACCTTGCTGGAGCTAGCCTACTATCTGAGAGTATGATGCCAACGTGCACATGCCATTTCAAAAATATCTTGCGTCGTAGCTGCTCTGCCACCGTATGTGGGTCTGTTGGATACAAAATTGCAACATTGCCTTCCGAGTTTGACATATCTATTCCGGCATTGGGTGCAAGAATTTTCCCACATACTGCCATGACAAAACCACGTACCCCTCCAAACACAATATCGGATTCACGTAGTATAACCTCTGCCATATTTTCATCCAATCCATATTTTTTCCCTAGTATGCGACCATCTTGCGAGCATTGAATATCTTCTAGTAGTATGCGCCGGCCTTGAGAATATGATACATATTTTGTGGATACTACTAGAATATCTCCATTTTGTAAAGTTTTTTCTGATTCTTTTAGTGCCAAAGTTATTGCATCAAAGAGATTGAACATATTACACTGCTTTGAAGCTTTGATTGGAGTTACCGTGAGCACAAATTATGTAAAAAACGAGCTGCATATATATCACAAAAATATTCTAGATTTGATTCTATATGTCTGCATGAATAAAACCAAAAATCTATGTTTGTATTTTGAATGCCAATTGATATTAAGAGAGATGTGTTGGAATTATTGGTAAATTTTCCTATTCGTGGATGGAACCTCTAGTTGTAACTGTGTTTGATCAAATGTGACTATAATTTTATCATATGTCAAATGAGCATGTCTCTATTCCGCCACGTGAATCTGCTCTAAAATACGTACTTTTTCCTGTACGTGCAAGCTCCATTTTATGAAGCGTTTCATGTGAGACTAGTTTGCCTTTGAGATATAATACATGCTTACGTATTTTTTCATATTCATACATTGTCAAATAATTAATACCGACATTGTCGCAGATTATGTTGAATACGCCTGACATTCTAACACTATTTTCAAAATCCATCATATGCAATGGAACCATATAGTCTAACACTATGCGATTACGATCATTTTTTAAAGAAAACGATGATACTATATCCCAAAATTGATCATACTGTAAATAATAACTGATACCTTCTGCAACTATTATCGTAGATTTTTGGATATCCAATCCTGCATTCTCTAGTTTTGAAATGAGATTTTTGGATGTAACATCACACGTTATAGTGGATATGCGTTTGCGTATCCTTTGATCAAGTATCTGATCATACTTTATAGCTTTATCATCCATATTGTACATGTCAACTTCAAATACAGAAAATCTCTCTATATTTTCAACGATATTCAACGCCTGTGCATCATACCCTGCAGCTAGAATAACAACTTGACTCACCTCGTTTGAGCTGTTTGATATAGTTCTGTATACAGAATCCTTGCGATTTTTTACAATTTCGCCATAATTTAACCAAATCTTGTCTGTGAGTTTCTTCATGGCAAGACCTGAATCAAGGTTTATAGAATTAAGAAATTTTTTTGCAGACGCGCTAGTATAATAATCTCTTCCCATAAGTAACACTAGTGCAGATGTTGCAGATATTGAATCCATTATTTCAAATCCCTTACATCTAGGTAAAAAATCCATCTAGGATTTGAAAATTTCAACACTGTATACGTTTTTGTTGATATCAAGACCGTATGCGGCAAGCTCTTTGTTTATCTCCGAATAGATCAACCACACGCTAGGATTTATCAGCATGAATTTTTTATCAGTCTCAGATGGCTTTGCTTCAGAGGTTGGATGAGAATGGAAAATTCCTACAACATCAAGATCATACTTCTTTGCCTTTGCATATGTATTGAATACCTGATCTGGGTTTATGGAAAATTTTACAGTTGATGCATCTGTATTTTCTGCAAGTATTACCTCTTTTACAGTGACGCACTCACCATGTATGCTCCCAAGCAACATTGCACACGATTCATTCGGCAGACAACTTTTGGCATAATCTATCATTTTTTGTGTGTGCAATTCTCTCAACAGTATACGTTTTATCAATTTTATTCTACTGTAATTGACGCACTCATCCATGGATGGACTATGCACAGATAATCATATATTCCAGATTCTAGCGTTGTAGAGTCTAACAAAAACTCTTCATTTTCTAACAACAATCCAGAATCAAATAATTCTCCAACGTCTTTTGTACTTGTTACTGTATGAGCTACGGTATCATCGTTTGTCCATTTTATGATATCCCCAAAAGGAACTATTGCAGCATCTGGTTCATAATCTGGATTGCCTTGTTCGGCCGAGTCAGCTAGTATGGATATTGCAAAGATGGGACCTTGAGGAATTGCAGGAATTGTTTCAACTTTTATCGGCTCCTCTACAAGATATGGTGAAGGACCGATTAGACCAAATGCTGTAAACGAACCAATGCCAGTTATTGCCGAAAGAACGAATATTATTGCCATGGGGCGGGCATAAGCTGGAGTCTTTGTCGACATGTATGCAATGATTATGGATGGTATTGCAATAACCATCATAATTCCGGCAAATAATGGAACACTACTTACTGTGTTAAAAATTAGCGCAGCAGTACCAAATGCCAACGATATTGATAATATGACAAGAACTGTAGCTTTTGCTCTGTTACTAGTAGAGACTCCCCCATCTAGTATTCCTGCTGCCAAAAAGATCAGTCCTATAAACATGGTAAGACCAGTAAGGGCGTGCATACCGTCTATGAACGTATGAGCTATACCAGAATACGATATGACCACGCCAGCAAGACCTATGGAAGTCAATCCCATTCCTGGCATCATCAAATCCCAGTTGCTCATAAATGCCAGCTCTAGGCGTAATAATTAATCCTTTGTAAACACGTATGTGTATAGATTGTGCCAAGTGACAGGCCATGATCCATAAAAAGTGCAAATACATGGGTTAGATATGTGAAAAAATGTATCCTATAAATTCAAGATGAGTGAAAATCATTCCAATTGTACTAAAATAATGTCATGTATGGCGTCAAGTTGCTATAGAGTTAAAAATCCCGACATATCAAAGATTTTCCTTGGTACTATCGCAAATACTAGAAGTCTCAAAACCACGTATAGTGGTTTTACTGGTAATTACGGCAGTTACGTCAATGTATGCTGCTGAGACACTAATCGTGATGCCAGATTCGCCAAACTATCTAGCATATTTGAATATAATCATAGTCGGCACTGTTGCATCTGCTGGTTCTAGTGCACTCAACCACTATTATGATAGAGATATAGATCCTGCTATGACTAGGACACGCAATAGACCAATACCATCTGGTGCTATATCTCCTACTATTGTACTAGTATATGGATTAGTGACAAGCTGTATATCTGTCATTTATGCTTTTTTTGCACTAAATGCAATGACTGCGTTGTTTACTGCAGTTGGGATATTTTTTTACGTAATGATATATACGGTGTGGTTAAAGCGCCGTAACACATCAAACATCGTAATAGGTGGATTTGCTGGTAGTGCTGCCTCGATGGCAGGGTGGGCCGGAGCTGATGGATCTATCAACTTACTTGGATTTTTAGTGGGATTTCTAGTCTTTGTATGGACGCCATCTCATTTTTGGTGTCTTGCAATGAAGATCAAAGACGAGTATGCTGCAGCCAAAGTTCCAATGTTGCCTGTGGTAATTGGAATGCACAAAACATCAAAGTACATACTAGTAAATACTGCAATACTGTTACCATACTCGCTTGTACTGTATGCATTTGGACTAGGATTAGTATATCTTGCAATAGCTGCAGTCTCTGGAGTATTGATGCTTGTATATCATTACAAACTCACTAAAAATCCAACATCAGAATTTGCTTGGAAAGCTTACAAGGTAACTGCCCCTTATCTTACAATAATATTTGTAGGAGTTGCATTGGATGCAGCCTTTCACGTAAGGATCTAAGTTCCTGGAAAGACTGATTCATAGTCGCGTTCGGCAACTTTTGCATTTTGCTGATCCACCTCATCGATCTCGTATACTGTATCTATAATCTCTATTCTTCTAGCATCTTTTGAGAGCCACGTGACATTTATTTTTCCCATTATCTCAAGATCCAAAAGTATTTTGTTCAACATGTCATTAGGAATGACTATGGTATTTTTTATGAGTACTTTTTCAAGTTCTGAATCGGTAAGTGATTTTGCCTTTTCTATAATATCAAATACGGTGTGTTTGATAGGTTGTGGCATAAGATTTATCGATAAAACGGCTTATCTAAAGGCTTTGGAAGTGCGTTGGATATGCTCTTTTGTGCATTCAGATACCATTTTTCAATCTCGGGTGTTATAGAAGGACTCGTCTTTTTGAGTGCTGATGCAAAATCCGAACTATTGACCAACTTTGATTTTGACCTGATGGCAGATATTCCTGCCTCTCTGCATAAAGATGCAAGATCGGCACCAGTATAGTTTTGCGTAGATACTGCAATCTCTGCAAAATTTACATCATTGGCAAGAGGCATATTGCGAGTGATTATCTTTATGATCTCGCGCCGACTTTTTTCATCTGGAGGTGCAACATACAACAAAAGATCAAGTCTTCCGGTTCTAAGCATGGCAGGATCAAGAATGTCTGGCCTATTTGTTATACCGATTACTGCAACTCGATTAGATGTTATATCTTCCATCTCTGTTAACAATTGACCTAGCATGGGTTTACTAGAACCATCCTGAACACCGCCCTCTGTCTGACGAATACCTGCTAGTGAGTCTATCTCGTCTAGTATTATGATGCATGGAGCAGAAGTTGTAGCCTTGCGGAATATCTCTCTAATTGCTTTCTCTGATTCTCCTACCCACTTTGAAAGTATCTCTGGACCTTTAACTAGTATCATATTGGCACCGCTCTCTGCGGCCATGGCTTTGGCTACAAGTGATTTACCACATCCTGGTGGACCGTATATGAGTGCGCCTCGCGGCGGACGTATTCCCATGGAGTGAAACTTGTTTGGATCGCGCATGGCAAGTATAATGTTCTCTGTAAGAGATGTTTTGGTATCCTCTAAACCTCCAATGTCATCCCACCATATCTTGGGTCGCTCGACATAAAATTCTCGCATTACAGTGGGAACCACCTCGCGCATGGCTTCATAAAAATCGATGATCTTTATCTCCATAGACTGTAAAACCCCGTATGGTATCTTTTCAGTCTCTAAATCTATCTGTGGAAGATAACGACGTATTGACTTTATTGCAGATTCTCTACACAGTGATTTTATGTCTGCCCCAGTATAGCCGTGTAGATTAAATGCCAAATCTCTCAAATCTACTCCCTCTGCCACTGGCATACCCCTCGTGTGTATCTGTAGCACTTCATATCTACCGTCTTCGTCGGGAACGGTGATCTCAACTTCACGATCAAATCTGCCAGGACGTCTTAGAGCAGGATCAATACTATCACGTCTATTTGTCGCTCCAAGTACTATTACGTTTCCTCTCTCTGTGAGGCCATCCATGAGAGCAAGTAGCTGAGCAACCACTCTTTTTTCTACATCACCGTATACATCTTCACGTTTTGGAGCAATCGCATCCATCTCATCTATGAATATAATGCTAGGTGAATTGTTTTTTGCTTCTTTGAATATGTCACGCAATTTTGCCTCCGTCTCGCCATAATACTTGTTTATTATCTCAGGACCGTTTATTAGATACATCTTTGCGTCAGATTCGCTTGCAAGAACTTTTGCTATGAGAGTCTTGCCACAACCTGGAGGACCATACAAAAGTATGCCGCTATGTGCTTCTACACCAAGTCTTGCAAACAGTTCGGGATGACGTAAAGGAACTTCTACAATCTCTCTCATGGCTTTTATCTTGTCTGATAGACCTCCAATCTCTTCATATGTGATATGAGGCTTGTCGTTATGTACTGCATCTTCTAGTATGTGTAGTATAGTTGAATGATCTATCTTTACTATTGTTTTGGGAGAACATTTTGCTATCTGAAACGACATGGAATTTCCAAGAATCGTGACAGATATCTCATCCCCCTGTGAGAGTGGCAGTCCTTTTAATCGATTTTTCACAAAGTCTGTAAACTCTTTGTCCACGGTTACTGCATCTGATGTCGGAACTAGTGTTATGGAATTTGCTATCTTTGAAGTTACCTTTACTATACTAACTGTATCATTTAGTGAGACACCAAGGTTTTTTCGAAGTTGACCATCTATCCTGATGACTTCCATATGTTTTTCATCCTCATCAGCTGGCCATACCACAGCAGATGTTTTACGTTCACCTATAATCTCTACAATGTCACCTGGTGTGGCTTTGAGATAGTCCATGGCTTCAGGACCTATTCTTGCACGCTTTTTACCAACATCTCGTTGCTTTGCTTCGCCGATCCTCATCTGTAGTGGTTCGTCAACCATCTTGCATATCACACATGAGTTATTTCATGTCCACGGACATTCGACTCATATTCAAAACTTCAAATCCGCCAACGCCCTCTATCTCTTTTACGCTGTTTTCAAGTGAGTCCATCTGTCCTTGCTTGTCTTCAACGATAAATTCTGCTTTTGTAAAATAGAGTCCAAACGCAAGAGGTTCTTTTGCATATCGTTTTAATATAATTCCGTCTTGAAGAGATGATTTTATCTTTTCCATTAGAGAATCAAGATCAATCTCTGTCCCAGTGGGCATAATCTTTCCCACTATAAGCAACTGTGCCATTTTAGGGTCCCTCGAATTTACAAGATTCACAAACATATGCTCTAGCAGCTTTTCTGCAGCTCTGACATCTCCATACTACAACTAGACCACAGTTTGGACAGTCAAATTTAACACACTTGTCGTTGGGCATGATGTGCCTGCCACAACAGTCACAAATGGGAAGCTCGATGGTGGACATATTTATGAAATTGTCTTGATACTGAATTTATACCTTGTCTAAAACTTTTCGCATCTTTTCACCAAAAACTATGCCTGCCGCTTTAGCTGTACCCTTTATGCCCAAAAGTCTTACAATGGCATATGCATGAAAATCAAAATCATCACTATCGGAGATTGATTTTGCCATCTCGGGGGTTACTGCTTTTAGCAACTTTTCCAATGTGGCATTATCTATTCTACCAAGAATTTTTCTTGCTAAAAGCTGTCTTGAAAATTCGCCACCAAATATGGTATTCCAATCTCTCTGATATGACTCGGTACTAGAACCTTCAAAGATATGTTTTACAAGCATCCTTCCTGCAATAATGCCTCCCATACCACACGAGAATATGCCTCCTGCAGTGGTTGGTTTTGTCTGACCTGCTGCATCACCTATTATAACTGCCTCTTTACTCACAAACTCTTTCACTGGTCCGCCTACCCAAACAGGGGAGATTATTCTGCGTATTACAGAATGGGTTCCCTTTAAAGTCATAAATTTGTCCAATGTGGTAACTGGATCTATTCTGGTTCCAGCCATGCCAATTTTTCCATGTCCATCGCCTACTGGTATGACCCATGCAAAAAACCCTGGATACTTTACAGCGTCTACATGCACCTCTACTGTTTCAGGTTTTATCCAGTCTGCATACACTTCGCATTGACAACAAGGTATAATGCCAGATGGATTGTTCTTTGCAAGTGGGCCTATACCTCTTGCATCAACAAACTCTTTACATGCAATCTCTTCGGAACCTGTACGTATGCCATCTTGTGTACGTTTGACATATTTTGTTCCAACACGTATTACGGCACCTGCTTTTTGTGCTTGATGTGCAACCTCTTTGTCAAGCTCTCGCCTGTCGATGGATATTACATTTTGTGTTTTTGCATTGATACTTACAGAATGACCTGATGGAGAAAATATTTTTGCTGTATGTACCTTGTGGCTTGACATTTTAATTCTTGGTACAACTTGTAGCCTCTGTAATGCAGAGACACTTACCATGCCACCACAATGGTCTGGGGTTCCAACTTCTATATCATCTTCTATTACCATTACAGAACATCCTCCAAGTGCAGCTTCTCTTGCACAGCACAAACCAGCTATACTGCCACCTGCGATGAGTACATCATACATATTGTATAGACATTATGAGGAATATTTAACTCGGTATAATCTAGAAAAACTTCAAAACTTTATCAGCACTACACCCTAGTAGATCCCATGGGAAAGATAAAACTAGTCATAATAGTCAGAACGGATCTAGATATGGGAAAAGGCAAGATCGCCGCCCAAGTGGGACATGCTAGCGTTATGGCGTCAAAAAACCCGAATTCACAATGGGTGGATAAATGGCTAAATGAAGGTCAACCAAAGATTGTGCTAAAGATTCCAGGGCCTTTGGAGCTTGATGAGATAAGAAAAGATGCAATAACACTAAATCTTCCATGGTGTACAGTAGAGGATGCAGGAAGAACTCAGATCGCACCTGGAACGATCACATGTATGGCACTTGGACCTGCACTAGAAGAGCATATCGACAAACTAACACGCAAACTGAAACTTCTTTAACACGATATGATTTTATTTTTTCAAAAGATTATGAATTCGTACACTTTTCCAATCTATGATGGTTTGTAAAACCATCAGATATAACAAGGACTGTATTCTCGTATACACATGAAACAGCGCACAAAAGGTCTGATCATGTTTATATTTCTAGGAGGAATAATGGTGACGTCTGGAGTACTAGTCGCATTACCTGGAATCATCCCTAGTGAACTGCAATCTACACAACAAACTGTGACAGGAACGCCCGCAGATAATTTTCCAGATGCACAAAGGGTGCAGTTTTGTAGCACAGGTGATGCACAATCTGGAAGATATATCACCGAATATAAAATACCTACTGCTTGCACGCAACCACTTGCCATAAAGGTAGATCCACAGGGAACGGTATGGTTTGCACAGACCAACACTGGAAATATTGCCAGTTTTGAACCATCTAGTAAAGTATTCACTGAATTTGAAAACGACGCTTGGCCAAAATCTGCACGAAGCATGATTTGGGGAATGGATTATTCTCCAGATAATTCCATGTGGTATACTGATGATGCATATGATACATTATGGAAGTTTTCTATTATGGATGAAGAATATAGTCGCATAGCATACGCGGACGGAGATGCATTTCCACAAAAGATACAAGTAGATGGCTCATCTCTTGTAATAAATGACTTTTCTGGAGCTAGAATATCGTTCATAGAACAAGCTGTTCAAAAAGGTATACCTGCGCAGTTTATCAGTATACCATCACCATTACAAGAATCATTTGCATCTGACTTTGCCCTTGATGGTGGATATGTTTGGTATGCAAACTGGATACACAAAGGCGAAGGTGCACTTGTACGTTTTGATCGTGACAAATATGAAAATGATGCTATGAAAAATAATACACTCGACGTATACATAAAAACTATAGACCTGCCAGAAAAAATCCAAACTCCAAATGGTGTGACAATAGGACCACAAGGACACGTTTGGATTGCTGACACTTCGTCAAGTTCTTTGTATCGATTTGATAAACAGACTGACACATTTACTGAATATGTAACATTGCCTCCACCATTATCCTCGTATGGAAATGCCACAGGTCTCATACTAGACCCAATATCTAGACCATATTGGATAGAAACAGATGGCGAGATTCTAGTGTTTAACGAACAGACGGGGAATCGCATAGGCGTATTATACCCTGCTGAATCCAAACTCATAGAATATCTTATACCCTCTACAAATCCCAACTGGGGAGACTGTGGGGTTGCATTCAATTGTGGTTTGGCGCAGGCTTTTGGATTTGACATATACGGTGACAAAGTATGGTTTACTGAATGGGTAGAGAACAATATTGGAGTACTAGATCTCTCAAAAAAACTTCCACTTGATGTGAAATTTGATTCTAAAACACTTGAAATTAAAAATAATGAATCAAACAACATCCAATTAAGTATCTCTCCGTTAGGAGATACTGCAGAGGTAGTAAAGATCTCATATAATGTACCTGTGGATGGGATTATAATGACGTTTGACGAAAAACCATTTCCAGTTGATGAACTGGTAACTGCAAACGTTAAAGTTTTTGTCAATGAGATGGTGCCAAAAGGAACGTACAAGGTAATAATTGGAGTAGATACTGGGGATGTGGCAATTTCAGAATATATTGACATTATTGTACGGTCTTGAACATTCCAAAACTTGATTCTCTTATAGGCATGGATCTATACAGCACAAGTACGCTAGGCACTGGTGGTTCAATAAAGAAAAGACGAGAAGATTTTCTAGTACGTGAAACACTCTCTAAAAAAACACTCTCAAAAATTACTACAACTGGCGGATATGCAGTATACGAGCTAGAAAAAGATGGAATAGATACAAACCATGCACTAGCAGAGGTGCAAAAAAAAACTGGCACAAGATTAAAAGCTCTAGGACTAAAAGACTCAAGAGCTGTTACATCACAATATGTATGTGCCACATCAAAGGCAACTCGTATTACAAAGTATGATGGCTCTAAATTCTCAATAAAACAAATTGGATTTTCTCAAAGACCATTAACAGCTAAAGACATGGTAGGAAATAGATTCTCTATCAGAGTCTCTGATTCAAACACTGATGTGGAAATATTTGACGAATATGATAAAATACTGAATTACTTTGGATATCAGAGATTTGGTTCGGGAAGACCAGTATCTCATCGCATAGGCAAACACATCATGATGAAAAATTATGATAGTGCACTGCAGACCTTGTTGTCTGAAACATCAGAATACGATACAAAAGATCGTACAGAACTTCGTAAACAGCTTGCAGATGTTTCAAAATTTGCGCAGACATTTGAAAAAATACCACATAGTATGGATTTAGAACGTATGGCAGTCTCAGAGCTAGTCGATGGAGGAACAGCTGAATCTGCAATTAGAGCATTACCGTCGCGTATGCGCAGATTCTTTGTTCAATCGTTCCAGTCCTATATATTTAACAAAACTATAACCATGGCAAAAAAGACTGGAGAAGAACTCACAACTCCCCAAAAGAATGATGTCTGCTTTAACTCTGATGGGATTTTGGGGCGCACATTGTTTGGAGAAAAAATGCAGGCAATAGCCATCCCATTGGTAGGACACTCTTATTATAAAAAAACGCGATTTGATCATTATATACAACAGATACTGCAAGAAGAGGAGATCTCGGCTAGGGATTTTTTTACGCCTCATATGCAAGAGACTAGTATAGAAGGTGGATTTCGAAGGGCATTGTTAGTATGCTCTGACTGTACTGCAAAGGATGGACTTGTGGAATTTACTCTCTCACGTGGCTCATACGCTACGGTAGTTCTTCGAGAGATAATAAAGCCAGAAAATCCTATAATGGCTGGATTTTCCTAATAAAAAATGTAAAAGAGAGTTGATACTTTAGACAAATGATTTCCAAACTATTTCTTTAATTGATTTTTGTGATAAACTAGTATGTTTGAATGGAATACGCGTGAGCAAAAATTTAGCTACAAGTACATGAATCTGATATTATATGGAGGATCATTTCTAGCAGCAACTTTGGCATTTTTTGTGTTTTATCCTTTTATAACAAGTATAAACAGCGAATCGACTACGCTGATTACTATAATGTTTTTACCTGCTGCAATACTTGGATTATTGTACGGTAAACGTATCACCGAACGAGCAATAAGTCCAAGTGAGACCCGTAGTCAATTCAAGCGTTCTATATCGAAAATATTCTTATTTTTATTCGTCATGGGAAGTATGTTTAGCTCTGTAAATTTTGCAATCAATGGAGGAAATGTCTCTCCAGTATCTGGAATACTTGAAGAAGGTCTTATCAGTTGGACATACGAATATGTGGCAAATAACGGAGGAGCTGTTTTCTTGATAATATCTAGCATATCTCTGATGGCAGCTGCAACACGTCGTGTGGTTGGATTTGAAGGAATATTTTCACATATATTTACAATGGTTGGAACATTTATCTTTTTTTCAATGCTGTTTCTGACACTGACACAGAGTGATCCAACAAAATCTGTCATCTATCTGTATACATTTTATCATGCTGGTATAGTGGGAGGTATACTATATTCGATGAACAAACTAACAAGGAATTCAAATTATTGGGAAGATTATCTAAATGGAAACTAGTAATTTCCTTTATACTTTATGCATAGCATACTAGTTGTATCATTATTTGCTCTACATTCTTCAAATATTGCAGATTCAACCCATGTTCTATATCTAAAGCATTCTTTACTATCAATATCTTTCTCTGCCACACACTGCTCATACTTCATATGTATCATATATGGCTGACAGCTCTCGGCTACAAAATCTGTCTCTAAACATTCTTCAAAATGAGCAGTACTCTCTCTCTGTATTTTGTCTCCATACAACACGTCTTCGCCGATGGCTATGCCGATCAAAGCTATGGATACAAGAGAAGCTGAAACTAGTATCATCGAATAACCAACTTTTCGATAGTTGTGAGGATCGGACATTTGTTATACACCGTATATTGTGGAATTTAACACTTACCGATCTATTGCTTTTTCATTAGAATTGTGTCTAGAACTAACTTTGAAGAGCTCTAGCGTAAGTAGATCTATGGCTTTCTTTAGATGTTCAATCTCGCCTATACAGTGTTTTTGCCCTTCTGCTAGAACCCTGATGGCGCCTAAAAGATCTGCACCTCTGTCATCTTGTGAACTAGTCTCTATCGCATTCATCTTTGAGATTATGCCATCAAGACGACCTATGGCCATGGTCGATGAAATATGTTTTTCCATGTTACATGACTATGAATCATTAGTATATGAACCATCAGAGTAAGTCTTCGTCTATCTTGACTATTGCATCAATATATGATGTACACGTGCATTCTGGAACATTACACATTCCTAGATTGAATGGCTCATTGGAATTTTTTGGAGAAGCATGGATTAAATCTGCATGATGACATCTACGACAAAGCACAAACAAACGTGCATGTATGTATATTTAAACAAAGATGTGGAATATAATCAAGGAATCAACACGGCTCTTGCCTCTATTTGAGAGTTTTTTAGTTTTGCGAGAACTTTATTTGCTTTTTCAAGAGGATGCGTTTCGTATACTACCTCTATGTTATTTTCGTATGCAATTTTTACAACGTCTTCCATGTCTTGGCGAGAGCCTATTAGCGTACCTCGGATGGTCTTTTCATCAAAGGCTACAAATCCTTTTATCTTTCCTACTGTAGCAATTACTACAAGACCGCCTTTTTTGACAGCGTTTATTGCAAGTTCTGTAACATCTTCTGATGGTGCAAAAACTATTGCAGCATCTAGCAAACCTGTCTTTGATTTTATTTCATTTAAAGTACTAGATGCATCAGAATAAGATACCGTATGTAGAGCTCCAAGTCTTTTTGCAAGCTCTAGATGTTTTTTGTTTCTAGATACTGCAAGCATATCCAATTTTTCTAGTTTTCCAAACTGTATAGCCATGTGACCTACACCACCTATGCCAAATATTCCAATTTTTTTCCCAGGTGATGGTTCGCTTGCTCTTATCGAACCGTATGCTGTAACCCCTGCACAAAAGAGGGGGGCTGCATACTCTGATTTCATTCCAGAGGGAATCTTTGTAGCAAAGTCTTCTGAAACGGTAACATATTCTGAATACCCTCCCTTTAGTGTCTCACCAAGTATGTCCATGGATTCGCATAGCTGCTCTTTACCACTTTTACAATAATCACATACTCTACACGATTCTAATAGTGGTGAGACCCCTACGCGATCTCCTACTTTGAATCTTGTAACGTTTTTTCCAATCTCTACTATAGATCCCACTATCTCATGTCCAGGAACTATGGGAAGATCTGATGGTATTCCAGAATCTTTCCAGTCTCCTTCAATACCATGTAGTTGTGATCGACATACTCCACATGCTTTGATCTTTAACAAAATCTCGTTTGGTCTTTTTATCTCATGTCTTTCTATCCAGGTTAACTTTAGTGGAGATTCTTCGATGGGTCCAATCTTTGATAAAACCATGGCACGCATTTTTGTCATATGTAGAATCTATATTATTGATATTTATAAAATATTTGCCGTAAATACGTCTAATTGAATATGTTATCTTTTTTGATAGATTAGAATTTGATACAAAAAGAGCATATAATTGTACGATACTATTCAACGTAAGAGGTCAAGTCTCTGCCTATAATTATCAAGAAAGTTCTGCATTTACACACAAAAATACAGAGTAGCTGACCTCATACCATTCAACCTATAGATGTGAGATCGTTTTAGACAACAAAATATCATATTGCAGTGTTGTATTATATCGGGTAAAAAACTCGCATTTTAGAGCAGTCCATCTCTACTTAATGTTTCAAGCATTGGTTCTAGATATGGCAGTATTAGTTTTTTATCTACTGGAATGGGTTTTTCAAACTTGACTGGAAACGTTATACTAAGCATATCATGATCCGTATGTGATATACGAATTTGGTGATCCATGTTGTCTTTTGCTATAAATATTTTCCATATTTTTATTCTTGTGATCACAGACTCTATTTTCTCTTCTAGTGAATTCAGATCTGATTCATAGTCTGTATCAAATATTCCAAATTTTACAAACGGCACCATCAGATATCCTCCTGGAACTGGAATATGCTCGCGTACTATGCGCTCAATCTCCTCGGATTCGTTTTGGTTATTATTTTGACCATACTCTGGATCAAAATATCCTGCAATCTCTTTTTTGGAATCAAAAATGCGAAAATAATCTTCATCTTCTTCTATATACCATTTAGACATGAATATTATGTGTTCAAATCTCACATAAAAAACCACTTGTGTAACCAAAGTATAATTATTAATTGTCTAAAGTTGAGGCGTGCTTGAAATATGTCAAAATCTACTCTTTTAACCGATAGATATAGGTACATAATTAAGATCTATGATTAGAGCATACGTACTGATTTAATGATCTTTATACAAAAAGTCTAGGTAAATTCAAGAAAGTAAAATAGTTTATGGTGATACTGATGTATATGATCACATATTTTTAGATTACAGATTGACACAAATAGCTCCGCATATTATACATATGATATGCCACTTGCAAAAGATATCCAAGATTATCTAAAATCCCAGATAGACTATTATGTAGAAGAAGCTGCATCATACAGACAGATTGCTGAAGGATACGTACCAGAGATTGATTCTGTAACAGATATGGCTTTTGGCATTATAACTGGCTGTACGTATCTAGCATTTTTACAAGCATTTCAATCTCGCGGAGCATCACCATCCTCTGAAGATGTAGCAGAATTCAATCGCATCGTAAAGAGTCGTTCTTTTGAAATTAGAAAAGCGTTAAAGAGTTAGAGTACAGTTAAATTTAAACAATAATATCCAGAATTCATGCCTGAAATTATTGAATTTGCCATACAACAGATTATCGACAATGGTAAAGCCATTCAAATATCACTTGTTGAAAATGTCAACACCGAACCCATATCCCAAAAACAGATGATCAGAGAATCGGTGATCAAAAACATAGACAAAGAGACAAAAGATCATGTAATGCCTTTGTTGGATGCCATACTACAAGCACAACCGACCATAAAAATGAAATCATACCAACATACAACAGTTACCATAACAATGCCAAAGAGTAGATACGATGGAATGGGCAGGCCGCAGGTAGGTCAGATAATGAATATAAACATACAACGCTCAACTATATGATCTTATTTTACAAGATTTAGAACCTGTTGTGCTGTATTTACTGGTTGCGAGCAAACAAAGTTCCGACAGACGTATGCTAGAGGTGTATCTGTAAACTCTTTTCCCATAAAGAATGCATACTTTGAAAGCGACTTTATAATCTGTGCATCATGTATTTGGATCAAGATCGACTCTGGTAGAAATTTACTAGACAACTCTGATGCAATCTCTCTAGAATGTTCTCCTGTAATCGTTATCTCGAGGGGTTTTTTTAGATATGCGTATATGACATTTAGCAAATAGCCAAATCCAAAAGGATTTTCTGCAGCCTGTCTAGCTTGTGTGTGCATCACTGCCTCAGAAGCAGACAGATATTTTTCTTCATGTGTCATGTGGTACAAACGTAACATTGCATATGCAGCTACAGAATTTCCTGATGGTAGAGAGAGATCATAATCGTTTTTTGGTCTCAAGATAAGATCATCATCTCTCTTTGATATCATATAAAATCCTCCCTCTCCGTCCCAAAAATGCTCTAGCATTATATCGCATTCTCTTTTTGCACGCTCTAAATATTCGACATTAGGTGAGTTTTCAAATACATCGAGTAATGCAATTGCGTAATATGCATGATCATCAAGGTATGCATTTATGCGTGCATTTCCATTTCTACAAGTGTGAAGTAGTTGTCCGTTATGATGCATTTTATTTTTAATAAATTCCAAGCAAGAGTGTGCAGCATCAAGGTATTTCTTTTCGTTGGAGACACGTGCACCTTTTGCCATTGCGGTAATCATGAGAGAATTCCACGAAGTTAACATCTTGTCGTCAAGACCTAATTTACTACGATCATATCTTGCAGCTAAAAGTTTCTTTGCACATTTCTCTATTATAGGTGATATCTCATCTAGCTTTCGTCCATCATGAAAAGCTACCGTCGACATGTCAACATTGTTACACAGAATTGTCTTTCCTTCCCAGTTCCCACCATCAGTTACATCATAGTACAAACAAAATGCATCAAAATCATTTCCTTTACCTAGTATATCCTGAATCTCTTTCTTTGACCAGACATAATATTTTCCCTCTTCTCCGTCCGTATCAGCATCTTGTGCTGAATAAAAATATCCTTCTAGTGAGGTCATCTCTTTTAGAACATAATTTAATGTTTTTTTCATTATATCCAAATAGAATTCATCACAAGTTATTTGATACGCTTCTGCATAGTTTACAGATAATAATGCATTATCATACAACATTTTTTCAAAATGTGGCACCAACCACATAGTATCTGTCGAATATCTGTGAAACCCTCCACCTATTTGATCAAATATTCCACCTCGAGCCATCTTACGTAATGTCAACAGTGCAAAACTAGTAAATTTTGAGATTCCTGAGATCTGCCCATATCTAAATAGAAAAGAAATATTTGCTGCACTTGGAAATTTTGGCGCGCGTCCGAATCCTCCATATGTCATATCTCCTATCTGTAGTAGATTCACGGCTGCCTCATCAATAACTGATTTTTCAACTGTGATCTTTTCAGATTTAATCGGCTTAGACATCTGTTCAACAAATTTTTCCGCTTTTTTTACAACATCTTTGTGGTTTTCTGTCCAAGCCTGTGCAAGTTGTCGTACTATACTGCCAAATCCAGGTCTACCATACGAGTCCAAAGGAGGAAAATACGTTCCCACGTAGAATGGTTTTTGATCTGGTGTCAAAAAAACACTGAGTGGCCATCCTCCCTGTCCTGTTACCATCTGACAAGCTTTTTGGTAAATATCGTCTATATCAGGTCGTTCTTCTCTATCCACTTTTATGTTGACAAAGCTCTCATTCAAAAGCTGGGCAATGTCATTGTTCTCAAAAGATTCATGCGCCATAACATGACACCAATGACACGAGCTATATCCAACGCTTAGAAATATTGGTTTGTTTTCAGATTTTGCTTTTTGTAGTGATTCTGAATTCCATCCATGCCAGTCTACTGGATTTTTTGCATGCTGTAACAAATATGGACTAGATTCTTTTGCAAGTAGGTTTTCATTCATTTTTAATACCTCTTGACTTCATATTCCATCTTTTCCTTCTGATGATTCATATATTGCCACATTTATCTTGTTGAGCAATTTTATTTTTGATTTTTGTGCTTTTTTATTATGGCTATAGTCTTTTTCTGTCATCAGTTCTTCAAGTCGTTTTAATTGTTCAAGATTAAGAGGTTTGAGTCCTTTTTTTTCCACGATATGCAAAAGTTCAATTCTATCCTTGTCCTCTTTTGTCAGTTTATAGTCGACCATACTAGGACCCTATAGTACATACACAAATGCGTACATTTGGCATTGTGCATACATGATAAAGTTCATGTTGTTTTTAGGCAAATTTTTACACCTATAATCTATTCAATATAGTTGGAGGTAAAATATACAGTATAGCATTCATGTTTTATATCATATGTAAATGCTAATAATTGTTGTCATGCATAAGTTTTTTTATCAAAATCTTGTGTATGCACTGGTAAATCTTGTGTTTTTCCAAATTTCAACTTAATTTGCGAGCTTTTGCCAAGTCAGGATAAGACATATTGAATTTTTACACCTAGAATGATTGTATGATGTCAGCTCATTACTAACAAATTAGTCAATAACACACGATCATATCGATCCAAGTATATCAATAACTGATCCATTTCATGAAGAGTAGACGTCTGACAAACAGTGAATGGGAAGAATGCTTTAGAGTTTATACAGAAAAGACAAATGAAACAATAGCAAAATTGACACATCAGGCGGATGCAATACTCTCATTGGATATATTCTACCACGTGATTTGTCAATCTCATATATGGTTGTAAATCTTCAAACAAATGCCCACAGCCAATGATTCTTACCGTTGATGTGCCAGCTAGTCTCATTCCCATGTATATTCAACTCGGTTTTTAGATCCCCTATCATCTGGTCATAATGAACCAAATGCTGTAGCAGTTTTTCTTACTGTATGATTTATGATAGATTCATTCATGTGTATGCCGTACATCATTTCTAATAGTTTGGATATTTTTTGATATGATAATCCTAGATGTTTTGAGCACAACTAGAAATACAGCTAGTCTGATTCCAAATCTTTCATTTGGTAATGCAGTATGGATTTTTGGCGTGATTGTTTTTTGCAACATTTACAATATCTTCTAGATATAGTATTACATGCTCGTGCGGGAATACTATCTTCTACTAGCCCTTGTGTATTTGTGCACAATTTTGGATAGTTTGTTTCCGCAGATATGACATGATTTTTGATCCACCTTGGTTTTGTTATCAATGTGAACTGGTCTTTTTCTGCTGGTTCTTGCATGTTAAGTTTTACAATTGAATCTGGTTTGTTGGGTTTTGCACGAATATTCTTTGCTGCAAGAGCATTTATCGTGATTTTTAATTCTCTATTCTCATTTTTTGTCTGTTGTATCATTTCCCTTTCTGTTTGTCTTCCTTGCGTAATAATACAATTTCTTTCTCTAGATTCTCAGATAGGACAAATGTGGTCTATCTTTTCATTATTCATGAACGATTTTTTGTATTATGCACCTGATCCAAAAATGTGATGATGAAAAATATTAGATCAGATGGTCAGATTACTTTAAAACTCTAGATAGTTACAAAAAATCCAAGATTTACTAGTGTATGGTTATGGATTTTGTCCTGTCTGTGCCGTTTTGTAATCTGCCAAAGCTGCCAACTCGTATTCAAACGATTCTTGATGAAGATCGTCTGCACGTGCCTCATATGCTGAATCGCCAGTTTTTATGAACAATACTATTTGGCGATCTCGATCAAGCTGCGATTGTGTAGAGAGTTTGAAAAACTTTACTGCTGACTCGTAAGGCTCCGGTGGTTCCAACGTTTCGTATCTGCTTATGAGATCTTTCATTACAGTAAAATGCTTTTCTGCATCAATAGAAAACTCTTCTAGTGTGCTTTTATTATTACGCATAACGGAGAGTTTGGCATCAAAATCTATCTGCTCTGTCTCTAAATTATTCTGTATCGATTGTAACATGTGACCAAATATTAGACCTCTAGCATTTTTTTGGTCTATGTTGTAATTGTACGTCATAATTGACACAATGATCAACATCATAACTGTTATCAAGATCAACCCGAGAACAATTTTTCTATCCAAATCGTACTATAATCTACATGTTGGATTATTAACTTCTTGCTCTGATAGGAACAAAACATGAGACTTTTCTATCCACATCGATCTCTTTTAATTTTGGCTCTTTCATACAATTCTCTACTGCATATGGACATCTTGGATGAAATGCACACCCTTCAAAATCTTTAGTTTTATTGTTCAATATTCTGATGGTTTTTTTCTTGTTCAAGTTTTTTGGATCTAGATCAGAGACTGCGTCTATGAGAGCTTGTGTATATGGATGCCTTGGATCGTCAAGAACAGTGCGTACAGGACCTAATTCTACTATGCGACCTTTGTACATTATGGCAATTTCATTCCCAAAGTATTTTGCAGTAGATAAATCGTGAGTAATGTACAAAAATGCAATGTTTGATCTCTTTTGAAGCGATTCCATTATTCCGAGCATCTCGGCACGGATTGAAACATCTAGCATGGATACGGGTTCATCTGCTATGATAATTTTGGGTTTTAGTGTCAAAGCACGTGCTAATACCACTCTTTGTCTTTGACCTCCAGATAACTGATGAGGAAACATCTCGGCAATATCCTCAACTGGTTCTAGCTTTACTTCGCGTAATACTTGAAACATTCGTTGCATTCTATCTTTTTTGTTATTTCCCCAATGGTGTATATGCAATGGTTCCATCACTATATCAGAGATGCGCATACGAGGGTTTACAGAATCGTATGGATTTTGATGCACCATTTGACATTCTGCACGCATCTTTTTGACTCCATTCCCTGTTGCATAGTCTACACGGTTACCATTAAAGTAAATCATACCATGGTCTGCCTCTTCAGCTCCTAGTATCAATCTCGCTATGGTGGATTTACCAGAACCTGATTCGCCTGCCAAAACAAATACACTTCCTGCTTTTATTGAAAAAGAGATACCATCTGCTGCTTTAACTGGAAGTGATTTTTTACCAAAAAAATTCTTTTTTACATAATATTTGCACAAATCATTGACAACTAGAATATCATCCACAAGTGCAATATGAAATTACGGTTATATCAAGAATACCAAATGTGGATATGACTTACTCTTGCGTATAATTGCAATTATGTTGCAGATCATATGATTAAAGTGACAGTTTCGAAAAATATCGAAAACAAGACAGTATCTTATCGACGATCAATATCATTTTTTAAAATAAAAACATGCATGCCAATTTTACAGATACATCTAGATGTGAACGATCTAAAAATAATAGTCATCATCAGGACATGAGATAGGGTTTTATGATGTTATTTTTGCCTGCCTGTATTGACATCTGATGCAAAGACACTGATTCTTGAATATGAACGCCACATCATAAACCAACGACTAGAATGTCTAAAACGTAGATCTATAGAATCTGAAAAAGTGTTTGCACACGAGGTGGCAAAAGGACTCACTGCTTTACCAAAATATCTTTATCCAAAATTTTTTTATGATGATGCTGGTTCTGAACTATTTGAGCAGATCTGTGATCTTGATGAATATTATATTGCACGCACTGAATCGAAACTTCTTCACATGCACACAGATGACCTTGCTACACATCTTGGAGATGTGATGCGTCTTGTAGAACTTGGTAGTGGAGCATCGATAAAAACACAGATGATATTAGATGCGATGGATGCTAGTAGACGTTACATCGAATACATGCCAGTTGATATATCTGAGGTCATAGGAGAAAATTGCCTACCTCTACTTGATACATATGAAAACATGACTGTAAAAGGGATTGTGGATACTTATGAAGGAGGTCTAGAATTGATTAAAAATATCAAACACGTGCCAACCTTGTTTGCATTTTTGGGATCTAGTCTTGGTAACATGAATCCAAGTGAAGCGTTGGCATTTTTACAAAAGGTACGCTCGTGCATGCACAAGGGAGATATGTTTCTAGTCGGACTAGATTTGGTAAAAGACGCCAGGATTCTGCATGCTGCATATGATGATACTATTGGAGTTACAGCTAGATTCAACAAAAACATACTAGAACGTATAAATCAAGAGCTTGGAGCAGACTTTGATTTGAAACAATTTGAACATCATGTCGTATATGATAAAAAAAATATGTGTATCAACATGTACTTAAAATCCATACAAAAACAGGTTGTATCTATACCAAAATCCAACATATGCCCCGTCTTTGAAAAAGGCGAGCTAGTACATACGGAAAATTCGTTCAAATACACGTCAAACGCAATAAAGCATATGCTTTCTCAGGCAGGTATGAGAGTTGAAAATATGTGGCATGATAAAGATGATCTTTTTTCACTTACACTAGCAACCTAAACATCTTGAGCGCATCGGAATCCTGCAAACATCCATCTCTCATCTAGTCTGAAAAAATTTCTATAGCTTGAACGCACCGACATACTTGGAGTACCAAATGAGCCACCTCTGAGAACTTTTTGACCTGTAAACCATTTGTCATTATATTCGTCAAATTCAGACTTGAATCTTGGATATCCGATAAACTCGGATGATGTCCACTCCCACACGTCTCCAATCATCTGCTCGCATCCTGATGGACTTGAACTAGACGGATATGATCCTATACGTGAGGGTTTCCATATGTAAGACTCTAATAGATTTGCTCTTGTTGAATCAGGTGCTTGTACTCCCCATGGATACTCTCTCTTACAATCCTTGTCTGAATCAAAGACTGCAGCTTTTTCCCATTCGGCTTCTGTTGGCAGTCTCTTATCTGCCCACTTGCAATATGCGCTAGCCTCGTAATAGCTTACGTTACAGACTGGTTCATCAGGATCAATTGGTCGCAACCCTGCAAAATCACGTACGTGCCATTTCCCGTCTAATTTTGTCCAATACATTGGACAACTCCATCCATTTTCATTTACTTTTTCCCATCCGTCTGCAAGCCAATATCTAAAATTCTTGTAACCTGCGTCATTGATAAATTCAACATATTGTCCACATGTAACTGGAAACGCGTCGATACGATAATCTTCGAGATACACATTGTGTTCTGGCAGTTCGATATCATAACAAAATTTTTTACCATTGTATCCCATACGGTATGTACCGCCATCCATGTACACTGTTTTTTGTGAATCAACATGCATAGATTGAGGAGAGTTGTTTTTTTGTATTGGCTTGTATTTTTCTGCCAACATATGTTGCAGATCGTATACAAGCAGTTCTTGATGTTGACATTCATGGTGTAATCCAATGGTTAATAATTTGATAATCTTTGCATCTATATCATGCGATGTCACAAAATCTCTGACACGTTTGTTGACAATTTCAGAATACTCGAATATTTGATTTATGGTGGGTCTTGACATTATACCACGTTCTGCTTTATTATGTGGTTTACCATATTGTTGATAATACGAGTTCAAGTATTTGGAAAACTCTGCAGAATAAAACTCACATTTTGAATCAATCTTGTTCATTATTGCCTCATATATCCAGCTTGTATGTCCAATGTGCCACTTTGGGGGACTCGTATATGGTGCAGTTTGAATTACATAGTCGTCATACTCTAACGTTTTTACAAGATTAATTGTGGTGGCACGTATGCGCTCAAAATCTTTTAATAATTTGGTCTCTAGATTTGGTTCAAGTAATGCCATAAAAATGCAGAATATCTAGTTGTATATATTCGCCTTGCTAGTAACCTCTTGCAAAAAGTGGCATATGTTCTGCATCTTTGCCACAGTATACACATTTGGCATCATCTAAAACATGTTCATCGTTTGGTATGACACGAATCTCTGCCCCAGTCTCTTCTTTTATTGCATCTTCACAAATAGTTTTACCACACCACGGGGATCGCAAAAATCCTCCACCCCGAACCAAATCATCTTTTATTCCAAGTATCGACTTGAATTCTTGATATGTTGTAGCATCGTGCATATTTTCATAGAGTATAGTCCTTGCAGCTTTTAGCATCTCAGATTGGATTGTATCTAGTGCTGTTTTTACATGACTAGCTGTATCTTTGAGTGGAATCTTTTCTTTACCACCTGTCCTCTTTGCAAATATTGATTTATCATCTTTCAAATCTCTTGGCCCAATCTCTATGCGCAATGGAACCCCGCGCATCTCCCAATCATGATACTTGAATCCTGGCGTCATGCCTTCCCTTCTGTCTATGTGTACACGTACTCCGATCCCTGAGATCTCTTTATGCATCTGTTCTGCCTTTGAGATAACTGCCATCTCATCTTGTTTTGAATAATAGATGGGTATTATGACCGTCTGAATTGGAGCCATCTTTGGGGGTAAGATTAGCCCATGATCATCTCCATGAACCATAATCATAGCTCCTAAAAGTCTCCATGAAACACCCCATGATGTCTGCCATGCAAATTTCTCGACATTGTCCTTGTCTGCATATTTTACCTCAAATGGTTTTGAAAAATTTTGGCCCAAAAAGTGAGATGTACCCATCTGTAGGGCACGACCATCTGGCATCATGGACTCCATTGTTATGGTGTATTCTGCACCAACAAACTGCTCTTTTTCGCTTTTTCTACCAGTGATCACCGGTATGGCAAGTTCATTCTCTACAGTCTCTATGTATATGTTCATTATTGCATCAGCTTCATCTTTTGCATCTTTGCTGTCTGTATGAACAGTATGTCCTTCTTGCCATAAAAATTCGGACGTGCGCAAAAATGGTTTTGTGGCTTTTATCTCTGCACGTAATGCAGTATTCCAAAAATTTATGCGAAGTGGTAGATCACGCCAACTCTTTATCCATCTCGAATACATCGTGTATGCCAAAGTCTCCGAAGTAGGTCGTAAGGCAAGCTTGTCTCCAATCTCTTCTTTACCGGAATGTGTAACCCAAAATACTTCTGGATCAAATCCAGCAAAATGTTTCTTTTCCTTGGCAAGAAGCGACTCTGGTATAAGTGTGGGTAAAAATCCATTTCCAACTCCACGGCGTCCAAGTTTTTTATCAAGTGAAGATTTTAGTGACTCCCATATCGAATAACCATCAGGCCGTAACACGATGAGTCCTTTTACAGGTGCATAATCAGCTAGTTTGGATTTTAAAACTACCTGCGTGTACCATTCGCTAAAATTGTCTTTTTTGGAGGCCGTAATGCCGATCTCCTCTTTGCTCACGCTTGATACATGCTACCATGTATTATGAGCCTTTGCAAAATAAAGACATATGAGATCACGTCCCTGCCTATAATTATCAAGAAAGTTCTAGATTTACGCACAAAATTATAGAGTAGCTGACCTTGTACGATTTTACAGCTTGTTGCCTTTACAGAGGATGGATCCCATCACCCTACTCTGAAAATTGGGACATACAAAACACTGGACAAACTGTATCTCATCCTTTAGTACAGGGCATTTCACGTACTCTTGTTTCATGCGTTTTAGCATTTTGGCACTCACACCTTTGATCTTTAATTTCCCTTTATCATCTACCATTCCAGCTGACTTTAAAGACTCTTTTACCTCGGGAGTGATTTTTTGTGTATTGTCGGTCTTTATTACATCCACTTCATATTTGTATCCTATATCATTCAATATTTGTAACACCTCTATAGCGTGATTTATTGGTAACTATTCGAATCATAAAAACGCTATATTGTATATATGGAGTCATATAGCTAACATTATTAATCAGTCTTAAAATGGCATGTTAAAGATTGTTGGCCATTTTTGATGTAGAAGGGGTTCTCTTTGATGCTGAATATCTGCCAATTTTAGCTGAGACGATCGGAAAAGGAGATCACATATGGGAGATTACAAAAAAAGGGATCTCTGGTAGCATAAACTGGGAAAAAGGGTTACGTATGCGTGTGGAAGAACTACGTGGTATATCGTATACAGAATGTAAAAAAGTGGCTGATCTACTTCCACTCATGCCGGGAGCACGTGAGGCCTGTTCTATCTTAAAGAACGCCGGATGGAAACTAATGGCAGTATCTGGTGGGTTTACAATCATGACTGACCGACTAAAAAACGAACTAGATTTAGATTATATTTATTCAAATGAGCTCTTGTTTAATGATGACAAACTTGACGGCGTAAAGATAAACGTCGACTCTGATAAAGCAAAACCTGCGTTACAAAAGATATCTGAATGGAAAGAAAAACCTGAAAACATAGTCGTTACAGTGGATGGTGCAAATGATTTGAATCTATTTGATATATGTGGCTTGGGAATTGCATACAGGGCACAAGAGCAGGTGCAGCGTCTTGCTGATAATATCATTAAAGAAAAAGATCTCTTGCAGATAATAGACATAATTGAAGATCATTATGGCAAACCATTACGCCAAAACAAACAGTAAAACACATCTTTGAGCATAAAAACTGTATCACATGAGCATAGAGGTATTACCCGTACATATTGATGGGGAGATTGTAGAGGGGCAAAATATTATAGAATCTGCCAAAGATCTGCTTTCAATACAGAACGGAGATATAGTTGTCATATCGCAAAAAATAATCTCAAAACAAGAAGGTAGAATGATATCTCTTGACTCTGTAAAACCAACAGGACTTGCATCTGGAATTGCATCTGCATATGGCAAAGATTCGCGCATAGTACAGCTCATACTAGATGAGTCATCGCGCATAGTGCGTATGCGTTCGGGCATTCTTATAATGGAGACAAATTCTGGACTCGTTTGTGCAAATGCAGGAATAGATGAGAGTAATGTACAGCCAGGATGTGCTACACTTTTGCCGATAGATTCTGATGCCTCTGCTGCACGATTACGCAGATCAATTTTAGAGAAGACAGGTAAAAATATCGCCGTAATTATATCTGACACGTTTGGACGACCGTTTCGTATGGGGCAGACTGACTGTGCGATAGGGTCTGCTGGCATCCGACCAATAGTAGATTATACTGGAATGCAAGATTCGTTTGGTCGCACATTACGAGTTACCGCCATAGCTGTAGCAGATCAAATATGTGCTGCTGCTGAACTTGTATCCAAAAAGACCACGGGTTCGCCTATAACCATCGTACGAGGATATGTGTACGAGAGTACTGAGTGTGATTCTAGCGATTTACTGCGGACACGTAGCGAAGATCTATTTCGATAAAGTTGTGTATTATAATATGGACTCTTGACTTGGATATTTTATCCAATATCGTGCATGAAATTGAGCTGTAACAATGAAAAAATCCCCATGTCAGTATAGATTTTAATATAGATAAAGTATAATATTTTGTAATGTCTGAAGATATAAAAACACTTGATGCTGTAGGTCTCTTTTGTCCAGAACCTGTATTTAGAACAAAGATCGAGATAGAACGAATGCAGGTGGGTGAAAAACTTTTGGTACTTGCAGATGATCCAGCAGCTGAGGATGATATTTCACGTTGGGTGACAAAAAGTGGACATGAATTACTTGGTATGGAAAAAAAAGATGACGGAGTAATAAAATTCTCCATCAAAAAGGTGAAATAGATATGGCACAGACTATCGCCGACAAGGGTGATCTCTCTCGCGTGGGTAATACGCCACTTGTAAAACTTGAATCTCTCTCTAATTCTACAGATATGTTTTATGCAAAACTAGAAGGAAACAATCCATTTGGTTCGGTTAAAGATAGAGCTGCATATTGGATGATTCGTGATGGTGAAGAACGTGGCAAACTTGAGGCTGGCAAGAGCATAATAATAGAACCAACCTCGGGCAACACAGGAATCGCTTTAACTGGAATCGCCAATATCCTAGGTTACAAAGTTGAGATTGTCATACCCGAAAAGGTGAGCCAAGAGACAAAAGACATTATCAAGAGACTTGGAGCCAAAGTCCATGAAACCTCTGATGATCTATGTCCAAAGGTTGGTGCAGGAACTGATCAAAGCATAGCACTTGCTACATCGATTGCATCCTCGCGCCCTGATACATATTATTCTCCAAACCAGTATGCAAACGAGGCCAACTATATGGGACATTATCGAGGCACAGGTCCTGAACTATGGGAACAGACAAAGGGAAAGATTACACATTTTTTTACTGGAGTTGGAACTGGAGGAACTATAACTGGTGTTGGAACGTATCTAAAGGAGAAAAATCCAAATATCAAAATAATCGGTTGCCAACCACAAAAAAACCATCTGATACAGGGTTGGCGCAACTTTGAAGAATCTGCAAAACCTGATTTATTTTTAAAACGTGAGGATATCGTAGACGATTGGGTCTCGGTTACAAACGCAGAGGCATTTGGTGTCGTAAAAACAGTATGTAATAAAGACAACCTGCTTATCAGTCCATCTTCGGCAGCAGTCTACAAATGTATGCAAAAATACAATATAACAAGAGATGAAAATTGTATTGTTGGAATATTTGCAGATGATGGCAGAAAATTCAAAAGTGTATACAAGGAACAAAACATAATGAACCATGATGAGTTTAATGCAGAGCTGCAAAAGGCAAAGCATTTATCAAATATTGCATACTTGGAAAATTAAGGATTTTCTTCAAGATATCTGTCTACATCCAAGGCAGCCATGCAACCAAACCCTGCAGCAGTTACTGCTTGTCTATACCTTGAATCATGAACATCACCTGCCGTAAAGATACCTGTGATACTAGTCTGCGTGTGATCTTTTTGTAAAATATATCCCTGTTTGTCCATATCTATCTGACCTACAAACATTTCTGTATTTGGTATATGTCCGATGGCAACAAAGACGCCACCGATGTTTAATGTCTCTCTCTCACCATTTGAGTTTTTGAGAACCACGTTGCTAACTCTACTTTCACCATTAATACTCTCAACTTGGGTGTTTAGATGGAATTTTATCTTTGGATTATCATATGCGTGTTCTTGCATTACCTTACTAGCGCGTAGCTTGTCACGTCTGTGTGATACATGAACCTTTGATGCAAATTTTGTAAGAAATGTGGCCTCTTCCATGGCAGAATCGCCTCCACCGACTACTAGTATCTCTTGGTTTCTAAAAAATGCTCCATCGCATGTGGCACAATACGAGACGCCTTTACCAGATAGCTCTGCCTCACCCTTTACGCCAAGCTTTCTTGGATTGGCACCTGTGCATATTATGACTGCACGTCCCTCGTACTCTTCTTCTGCTGTTAATACTTTGAAAGGTTTTTCTCTAAAATCTACGTTTACGACTTCATCGTCAACTATGAACGTGCCCATTCTTTCTGCTTGTGCTTTCATATCGATCATGAGATCTGGCCCCATTATGCCTTTGGCAAATCCAGGATAGTTTTCAACCTCTGTAGTATTTACAAGCTGTCCGCCAGGCAGAACACCTGATATTATGAGCGTCTCATAGCGAGCTCGAGAGCAGTAAATACCAGCTGTATACCCTGCCGGACCTGCACCAATTATAATTACATCGTATCTTGTTTTCTTTTTTGATATCTTTGGAACATCTCTATGCTCTACAAGAGAGACTCCATTGGATTCTGCCATCATAAAACAAATACTGTACAAGATTAATTTAAGTGATCTCGTTAAAGCCGCATCATGCATCTCACACTGACATCATGTTTTTCACACATGGTTCCAGATTCTATCTGTGATTTTATTAGGTCATGTTGCCAGTGTGCATTATACAAAACACATTTGGGATCTTTGCAAAATGCATCTCCTGTAACATAATACGCCAAAGCCTGCATGAGATATCCTCTTGCCGTATATGCAAGGCGCTCGTCCCCGTACTCTAACCAACCATTCCATCCATCATATGGTACTTTGGTCATCTGCGCGATATAGTACATACGTGGTTTGGCTAGTGCCTCGATGATGCCTGTAGTGGATATTACTGCAGGATTTGATCCAATTATTGCCCTTGCATGATATCGTAATGTTTCATAATCATACGTACCAATCAACTTGTCGGTAAATACAACATGTAGCCAATCAGTTTGCCTATATTCTTGAGGAATATTCTTGGCAAACAACTGTTGCAAGCATATGCCATCATACATTGGAACCGAGTATGTGGACAACTGACTAACTTGACGCTCAAGTGGACGATGTGTATTATTTATGATGCATGATGAAATATCTGTTAAAACATTTGGGAAAAATGGATCACAAACTTTAGCCTCCACATCAAATACATTGCGCAAAAATATGCCCAGTCTATCAGAATGTATCTGCGGCACGGTAGGTTCATCATATATTACCACTTTAGAGATCTTCAATTATTGGAAACCTAGACGCCGAGTACATTAATCTTTGAGGCTGTAACCTCTGCTGCTTTTTTGCCAGAGAAGAGCATTGCACCAAATGTTGGACCCATTCTTGCCAAACCGTGCGTCTCGGTGACAGACATGCCTGCTATGACAAGACCTGGATAAATTTCCCCAGTCTTGTGTACCACCTGATCTTCTCCTTCTTCAACGTGCATTGGATTCATGCCTTTCCATTCTACAAGACCTCTATCTACGAGACGTTTCACTGCTACAGAGTCATGTCCTGATGCATCTATTACCATCTTTGATTCAAATGCAATTGGATCAACGCATGTGATATTTCTTGGAAGAGCTGAAACAGGCATCCAGTTTACTACAACCCCTGCAACTCTATTGTTCTTTAGTACTAGATCGTCAAATTTTGTCAAGTTTAGAAATTTCACACCAGCATCACATGCATTAGCTATCAGCTTTGAGACTGCATGTGGACCGGGAGTAAGATACAAACCATCTCCAACTTTTTTGAACGGAACTCCCATCTCCTCCCATATCTTTTGTGCTGGATCCCTTACTGTGACAGGATTCATCATGTATCCGCCAAGCCAGTATCCGCCACCAAGATAGTTGTTTTGTTCTATGACCAAAACTTTTAGACCTTTTTTTGAGAGCTCACACGATGCTGTAAGTCCAGCTGGACCAGCACCAATAACAATCACATCAGACTCTGCCCTGTCCATGAGCACTTCGTTGAATTCAGCAGCTATGGCACGCGTAATATCGACCTCGCGTACATCCTTGAAGATCTTTTCATTTTCAGCTATCGTTGCAATCTGCATACAGTTGGACTTTATTCAAATAATTAATACCTTTAGTATGCATATATTCTATTTTGAGCAAGATATAATGCAAAAAAGAGCATGATCTTTAATATCTACGAATAGGCATAATTATGCACCATCTGCTCTAATTTATATAGAATCTGAGTAACTTTATACCGATGACATATCCGAATTTAGAGCAAATGCCCATTGAAGGGAGAACTCCAAAGATAGATTGGGCTAGAACAGAAGAGGCAGTAGACTTTGCAAAAACGGTCAAACTATTCCGACAAAAAAAATATGATGAGGATAGCTTTAGGCGCTACCGACTACAGCATGGAGCATACGGTACTCGCATGACCGGAGATTATGCTATGGTTAGAGTAAAGATTCCTGGAGGTAGAATTTATCCAAACCAGTTGGAAAATTTGGCAAATCTATCAGAGTCTTTTTCAATAGGCAGTGCACACTTTTCCACACGTGAAAACGTACAGCTACATTGGGTCGTGCTAGAGGATGTGTCTGAAATATTGCGTGAACTTGGCACCGTGGGACTTACCTCGCGTGAAGCATGTGGAAATTCAGTACGTAACGTTATGTGTAGTCCACTATCTGGTGTATGTCCTGATGAGGAATTTGATGCCACACCATATGCTCTTGCAACTGCAAAATTTTTCCTTCGTAATCCAATGGCGCAAACTCTTCCAAGAAAATTCAAGTTTAATTTTACTTGTTGTGAAAAACATGGCATGGTGCGTATTGTAGATGTGGGCGCACTACCGTGCATAAAGGTCATAGATGGAGAAAGACGTCGCGGCTTTAGAATATTTTTGGGAGGTGGTCTTGGAAACAGATCATTCATAGGACATCAACTAGAAGACTTTACACTAGAAGAGGATTTTCTTTATACTGCCATAGCCACCGTACAGATATTTGATAGATTGGGTAATAGAAAAAATCTTGCACGCAATCGTTTGAGATATCTAGTACACGAGATGGGATGGGAAAAATTCCGTAATCTTGTGTTAAAAGAGAGAGCCATAGTGCGTGCCACCCAATCTGCAACAATAAAATTAGATTTGGACATGAATGACGAAGAGATACGTAGACCTTTGACAGTCTCAGATGATGTACCTGGAAATATTCCACAAGGATATGATAGATGGTTGCAAACCAATACAATGGAGCAGATCCAGTCTGGATACCACTCTGTCTTTATCTCGTTGGAAGCTGGAGATATTACGGCAAATCAGTTGCGCGCCACTGCTATGATGGTACAGGATTACTCGCATGAAGGTGTTGCGCGTATGGGCTTTTCACAAAACATAGTCCTACGGTATGTACATGCAGACGACCTACGTACACTTTATTCTACATTGGTGGATTCTGGACTTGCCAAACCAGGTGGATTGACAATGGCGGCAACAGTTGGATGCTCTGGAACAACCTCTTGCAACCTTGCACTCACAAACTCACATCGTCTTGCAAAAGAGATCCAAAGAAAACTGTTGGAATTAAAGATGGATGAGGATCCACAACTAGTAGATTCTACTATAAAGATAAGTGGTTGCCCAAACTCTTGCGGTCAGCACGGAATTGCTACAATTGGTTTCTTTGGAGGTGGCAGTAGAGTGGGCAAGGATATGTATCCAATATACCAAATGTCACTGGGTGGAAGATTTGATGGTAGAGCAACTTTGGGTGAGCATTGTATGAGAATACCTGCACGTAGAGTAATTGATGCTATCATAAAAATAATATCTATATTCAAAGAAAACTCGCAAGGAGAATCTGACACGCTAAAATCATGGTTACAGCGAATCATAGAGGGTAACGAAAATTCAACAAGATCAATATCTGATATTAAAAAACTACTAGAACCATTGACAATACCTCCAGCAAAGAGCGATGATTCTGAGTTTTACACTGATTATGGTACAGATGATAGCTATCATGCCAAAACTGGCAAGGGTGAATGTGCCGCTTGAGCGGCAGAAATGTGACCTCTGATCCAGATTATGTAAGATCTGAAATTCGGGACAAGAGTGTAAGCGTCATAGATGTGCGCCGACCAGAAGAGTATAAAATATCCCACATACCATCTGCGATAAATCTACCACTCTCAGAACTGCTCTCAGATGATAACCCAGAACGTATTGCAAAACTTGTAGGTGCTATTGGAATAGGCGACTCTACACGTGTTGTTGTATATGATAACACATTTGGTGCACTATCTTCAAGAGTTGCATGGTCACTTGAATACCTTGGACACAAAGATGTTTCATTACTTGGAGTTACATATGATGGATGGATGAGGGCTGGTCTTGATACAGATAATACCCAATCTCAATCTAGTGCAAAAGAGCATACCGTAAAGATAAACCCTGAAATTGTATCTACTGTTGATCATTTGGAATCTAGAGGAGATAAAGATACGATATTGCTTGACAACCGTGAGAGACTCAACTTTTTAGAGCAACACATACCAAAAGCTGTAAACATCCCATACAGGACTCTTGCATCAAAAAATGGAATAATACGCCCAAATGTAGAGATGAAAAGACTGTTTGAAAACCGTGGAATTACCAAAGAGAGTAAAGTCATAACGTACTGTGGCAGCGTAGGAACTCTTTCAGGCCTTGCATACTATGCACTAAAATCCGTTGGAATAGATAATGTACGACTCTATGTACGTTCTTTCAAAGAGTGGAAGTCACTCAAAAAACCTACAGAAAAACAATCCGATGCAAATTATTGGGATCTCTCTGCTGAATAACTAGGATATTCCTATGCGGAGCTGTTTTGTAATGGCTGCATCGATATTTTCCAATATGGTAAGCATTTTTTTCTTGTTTTCATGTATATAGTCTGAACCATGATCTTTTATTCTGATCTTCCAGAGTCTTATCTCTCGATGATCTTCAAAGAATCTTTCTATCATATATGTACCATGTCGCTTGTTATCTACAAACGGTTCGAAACATTCCAACACGGAATCTGCATCACCATTTTTTATTGCAGCGCGTGCCTCTTGCACAGAATGACTTATCTCTTTTAACTCGTTTACACTATCTGACGTCTTTATGACGCTGATTCCAAAGATGTTTTTTTTGCGCACATTCATATTTTTAGCAACATTGTCGGCCAAATCATATATGGGTATGCGATGAAGACCTTCGCGTTTTTCGTTTTGAATAATTAGACCTTTTTCTATCAGCTTGCGTAAAGCATCTTGAACATCTATTTTTGAGAGAAATGTCGTCCATACTATGGATCCTATTGTATGATATCCTTGGCGCACGGATTCAATTACAACAACCTCTATGATTCTCTTAAACCCATCTTCGGCACGTACGTTTGTAAAGTCTTTATCTTTTACAGACTTTCTTGCATTTTTTACATCGATCTCGATAGATCTTTTTAGTGCATCAATGGATTGAGGAATCTGATTTAAAATCGATAGATAACATGCTTTGTTGTACCATGCCATACCAAAAGTGGGATCCGAATCTATGGATTTTTCTGTACAGTCTAATGCTTTTGCATAATTTTTTTGTTCGTAATGTACCAGTGATTTTAGATTCCATGCCTCAGAATTTGTCACATCTAAATCCAATATGCGATCGTATATGCTTAGAGCTTCTGCGTAATCATCAAGATGAAACCTTGAATATCCAAGCTTTAACATTGCATCAACATTGTTTGGATCTATTCTGAGCGCCTGCTCAAAGGCTTCACATGCCTCTTCGAGTTTTTCATCTGCCATGAAATTCACACCTTTTTTGAAAAACTTTTTGAGCTGATAATCGCTATCTGTAAGCGCCACTTTGCCTGGTTTGCTCTTTACTGGCAGATCTGATTCTTTGAGAATTTTTCTCTTGAATGATTTCTTCACAAACAGACTTGCATATTTGCGGTTATAACTTTTGACGTCAATTTGTACTCTTTTATGCGTAAAGTGGCAAAAAATGTAAAAATATGTGCTGTTTCAACCCCATGTGTGTCTGATACAAACTTCAAAATTTCTGGAAAATCGCCATTTCAACAGACTGGAATATATGAGACATTTATATCGATTTTAGATAAAAAACCCACAGAAAAAACCATATCTGATGGTACCTATACACCTTTGTGGAGAAAACCATTTCATCTATACGTTACAGACGGCAAGTTTTCAGAGACGTTGGGCGATGATGATGATCCATTACCAGAGTCGGTATTTACAAACGATAAAGTGTACATATTGGTAGAGGATCAACTCTCTAGTATTCATACAGTATTCAAAGTGAACGTTCCAGCTAGTACAAAACGTTTAAAGACTTTTGTTACAAAAAAACCCAAGTTTGAAACTGAACCTACATCATTAGATACTCCAAGACAGATTGGAGAACAAGGTATACGAGGCGTTCCAGGAGACAAAGGCGTTCAAGGTCCGTCTGGACCTCCAGGTAATCGTGGTTCGCACGGTCCAACCGGTGACAAGGGTCCAATAGGTGATAAAGGACTTACAGGTCAAACAGGTCCAACCGGTGACAAAGGTATATCCGGTCCTACAGGTCCTAGAGGAGCTGCAGGTGTTAGAGGATCTCCAGGTGACAAAGGTTCTGTTGGATCAAAAGGATTGACTGGTGACAAAGGTGATCGAGGTGACAAAGGTTCACCTGGACCTCAGGGACCAAAAGGTGACAAAGGTCCGATTGGTCCAATAGGTGACAAAGGTCCATCAGGTCCGCGAGGTTCCGAAGGTAACATCGGAGACAAGGGTCCTATTGGTTCTCCTGGCGATAAAGGATTAACAGGTCTACGTGGAACTGTTGGATCAAAAGGCGAGACAGGTCCATCAGGTCCATCAGGTGATAAAGGCATTCAAGGTCCACCAGGAAAGTCTGGCGAGAAAGGTCCTCAAGGAATGATTGGAGATAAAGGACCTATAGGTCCACCAGGTCCTCAAGGCGAGCAAGGTCCACAAGGTCCACAAGGAGTTGCAGGTGGTAGAGGTCAACAAGGCAAACAAGGAGAGACTGGCGATAAAGGTTTGACTGGAGTTCCAGGGCTGCAAGGAGATAAAGGTCCACCTGGACCACAGGGACCACTTGGAGAGCGCGGTTCTGCAGGGGAATCTGGTCCACATGGCCCTCAAGGAATACAAGGTCCTCAAGGCGAACGAGGTCCTCCAGGACCTGCAGGCGCCACAGGAGAACGCGGTCCTATTGGAAAGCCAGGATCTATTGGACAAGCAGGACCACGTGGTCCTCCAGGACCACCAGGAGATAAAGGATCTAGCAATGTAATGTCAGAGGAGCAAAAGGCACTAATCAAAGAACTACTTGAAGTACTCACTAGCAAGTCTGTGATAACCACAGAGGAGCAGATACGACTTATGAGTCACCTGTATTAGAAATAACCACATACTAAAATAACGTCAAATACAATTGCCAATAATGTCTACTGACAAAGTGGAGTTTAAAATGCTAGATTACAAGCGTATTGGTGATGAGGTCGTTGTATTCAAATTAGAGGATGGGGCGATCGTCAAAGTCAAAGTTGATCTTGGACGTGTGGGCAAAGCAACAAAAAGTACAAATCCTGATGGGACGCCACATTATGCGATAAACACATCAATCATGACATCTGTCATTCCACCTGATAAAAAATTTACCGTAGACAAAACTCAAACAAAGACTACAAAATCTCCACCTAGCCAAATGTTCCATTGATTAATTTAATTCGAGTATGATATATTTTTGTATAAAATGCACAGAACATTTTAAGAAAATTTAAAATATTATTGAAAAAAGGTCTTCAATCACTAACCATAGTTAGTGATTGAGTTATTTGAAGTGATTAGCGCTTGCTTTTCTTTGCAGTAGATTTACGACGTGTAGTACTTTTACGTTTTGTACCAGTAGCTTTCTTTGCTGCTGTACGACGTGTCTTACGTTTTGTACCAGTAGCTTTCTTTGCTGCTGTACGACGTGTCTTACGTTTTGTACCAGTAGCTTTCTTTGCTGCTGTACGACGTGTCTTACGTTTTGTACCAGTAGCTTTCTTTGCTGCTGTACGACGTGTCTTACGTTTTGTACCAGTAGCTTTCTTTGCTGCTGTACGACGTGTCTTACGTTTTGTACCAGTAGCTTTCTTTGTGGTTGTACGACGTTTTACTGCTTTTCTTTTGGTAGCCATTAAATGACAAACTCTAATGCATATTTTTGTATAGGTAACATAAAAAAAATTACACAAAATGATCGTAAATTATAACGCAAATTATACACACGATCATAATTTATGATCAAGTAGATCGCAAAAATAGTAACAAATGTTCCAACTGTTTAAAATTTTGAAACATTTTACTTGACATACGTCAAAATAATATCATTTTAATGAGTAGATGGTTACCAAATGTTTTATTTTGTCTTTACTATGGTCAAAACATCTCCATCTTGTAGCATATGACTTATTCCTACACGTTGTCCACCAAATTTTGCACTATCGCCCCACACCATGCCATATCTAAACGCCTTTCTCATCCTGCGGTGTAACTTGTCGCAGACATTTCCTATTGTGGCATACTTTCTCATTATTAGTGGCTCTTTATAGTCTGTTTGACCTCCCTTTGGACGCATGTATATGCGAATAAACTGTAATTCTTCATATATGCGATCGCGAAGTATGTCGATATTGTCATCAGAGCTTGCAGAGACACTTACATAACCTTTGGAGATCTGCGACTTTAGATTTTTGAGAAACGCATCATCAACAAGATCGATCTTGTTTAATATGGTAATAGCTTTTGCATAAGTTTTATTTCCAGATATGTGATCTATTATCTGTTCAGAAGTTACATCTTCGCGTATTACGACGCGTGCACTAGTCATTCCATAAAGATTTAGAATATCTTTTAGGAATTTTTCACTAGTCTTTGTAAGTTTTTTTTGTTGTGCGACTGCAATACCTCCTGTATGGGTTTTTTCAATTACAATATTTGGTGGATTTTGATTCAACCTTATTCCGATGTTTGCAAGTTCTACTGTGAGAACTTCTTCATGATATGGTTGAAATACATCCAACACAAGGAGAACCAAATCTGCACTTCGTGCCACAGACAGAATTCTCTTCCCAAGTCCTCTTCCACTAGAAGCGCCTTTTATTATTCCAGGTAGATCGAGTATCTGTATCTGTGCTCCTTTGTATTCCATCATACCTGGTACAACAGTTAGTGTTGTAAATTGGAACGCGCCAACAGTTGATCTTGCATCAGTCATGCGGTTGAGTAATGTGGATTTGCCTACACTAGGTAGACCAATTAAGACTACTGTTGCATCTCCAGCTCTTCTTACATCAAAACCATCCGTCTTTGCACCTTTCTTTTTGGTATGTTCTTCTTCTTGCTCTCTACGAAGCTTGGCAATCTTTGCCTTTAACAGTCCAATATGGTGTTCGGTGGCTTTGTTTATCTGTGTCTTTGACATCTCATCTTGGATCGCTTTTATCTTTTCTGGAATTCCCATTACGTGCGATACTGCATGTTTTGTAAATAAGGTTTACAATAGAGTAACTCTAACGGATATTGTTATTATTCAGATGTGTATTGGCATACACATGAGAAGACTTACTATAGCAGTGGACATTGACGGCACAATTACCGAGAATAGAGGTGAGCGAATACATCTTGATGCACTCTTGTCTCTTCGAACAGTTGTAGATGCTGGTCATAATGTCATATTTGTAACTGGACGATCATCTATTGAAGGATACATACTTGCAGTATTTGGCGGAATGACAAAATTTTGTATAGGTGAAAACGGCGGATGCATTACTTTTGGAGATTATACTCACAAGCTTTTGGGGAAAAAATTAGAATGCATTACAGCATTAAAGTATCTACAGAATAACATGGATAACGTAAAGGAGAAACCTGTATTTCAAAGAATGACCGAGGTCGTACTAGAGCGTACCTTTGAGATAAAACATGCAGTCAAATTACTCGATGATGCTGGATACAAAGTTTTATTGACCGACAGCCAATACGCATTTCATATAAACTCACAAGGTATTGACAAGGGCTCTGGACTGAGAAAAGCTATGCGCATGCTCACAGTTGATCCAAAAGATGTGATTGCTATAGGAGATAGTGCAACTGACGTGCCAATGTTTGCCATAGCTGAGACTAGCGTTGCACTTGGAAATGCCACAGAATATGTACGATCAAAGGCTAGCTTGACAGTAGACTCAAAGGCAGGAGATGGACTAATTGAAGTAATGGATATGATCGGACCGCAGATGGCAGGGACTATACAATGAGCTTTGAACTATTACTTGATGAGATTGCATCAAATGTAAAAATAATCCTAGACGAGAATAATATAGGAGATGCAAAGTTTCAGATCTCTCTAGCAAAACCTGGATTTGGTGATGCTTCATGCAACGTCTCTTTTCTTCTTACTGGACGTCTTAAAAAAAGCCCATATGAAATTGCCAAAGATCTTGCAGAGTCGTATACAAAAAAATTTACAGACGGTCTTGTGCATCACGTATCTGCACATACGTCTGGTTATCTGAATTTTAAAGCCGACTGGGAAAAACTTGGTACACTCGTACTACAAAATTCCACAAAGCCCGAATATGGTTCAGGTTTACCATGTGGTAAAATAACTATAGAGCATACTAGCGTAAACCCAAACAAGGCTCTACATATAGGACATGTGAGAAATATAGTTGTAGGAGATACTATATCGCGTATACTAGAAAAATTTGGATATAATGTATGTATACTAAACTATGTAGATGACTCTGGACTACAAATTGCTGAACTGCTTTATGGATTTATGCACCTTGGCATGAGTCTTGATCCACCAGAGAATAAAAAATTCGACCATTATTGTGGTGATGATGTTTATGTGCGAGTAAACCAAGAGATCGATAAAGATCCTAATGTAGCTCTAGAATGTGCACATATTCTCAAAATGATGGAAGATCCAAACACCGATGAAGCAAAAATGGCCTGCAAGATAACAAGACGAGTGCTTGACGCACAACTTGAAACGTGTTGGGCATTACAGGCACGATACAACTGTATCAACTTTGAATCACACATAATGCATTCGGGTATGTGGGATGAATCTTTTACAAAATTAAAAGATATGAAACTTGTAGAGTTTGAAGATAAAGGTGATAATTTAGGATGCTGGGTAGTGAGAGGAGAAAAAAATGATGCTGACAAAGTTTTGGTGCGCAAAAATGGAACAGCAACATATATGGCAAAAGATATCCCATACGCTGCTTGGAAACTTGGTCTAGTAAAAGATCCTTTTGGATATTCCAAATATCCTACTTTATGTGGAGAAACGATGTGGCAGACAAACCTGAATGGTGAAAAAATATCTAAAGACTTTGCATCTGAAAAAGTCATAACTGTAATAGATTCACGGCAGGCTAGGTTACAAAAGATTGTTGCTAGATTGATGGACAAATTCAAGTCAAATGATGGTGCATATGTGCACCTTGGATACGAGTCTGTAACACTTAGTACTCAGACTGCTGAATCACTTGGTACAAAGATCAAGAGTGGACGAGTACAAATGTCTGGTAGAAAAGGCGTATACGTGAATGCCGACACGGTGTTAAAGTCGTTAAGAGACCGTACAGTACAGGAGACGATAAAACGTAATCCTGACATGAGTAGAGATGATGTTGAACGTACATCCAAAGACATAGCAGTTGCAACCATACGATACGAAATGATACGACAAGATTTGGATAAAATCATAACATTTGATGCATCAAGATCGTTGAGTTTAGAAGGAGATACTGCATCATACATACAGTATACACACGCACGTGCTTTACGCATACTAGAACGCTATGATAAGACATTAGATGTGTCTGCAAAACATACTATACGATGGGGTATGCATGAACAAGAACTGCTACGCCAGATTGGAATATTTGCAACTTTTGTACGTGATGCATCTGAAAACCTCTCTCCAAAGACGATGGCACGTTATTGTCATAGATTGGCTATGACATTTAATTCATTTTATGAAAACGTTCGAGTACTAGATTCAGATAATCCCATTGATGTAAACTCTCGCGTATGCCTTGTTTTTTCATTCTCCTGTGTACTGCGAACTGCACTTGGACTTTTGGGAATTACTGCACCAAAACGCATGTAACAGGATTCTTGGGAGAGAATATTTATGAATCATCTTAAATTATGGTCGATATGCCTTAAACTCATTAATCGTTTTTACAAATATTCCCAATACCTTTCTTTATTCTTATCAAATTCATAAATTAAATATAATTGTCTATTTTTAACTTTTGATTTAAATATGATTTTTCTAAATGGTGTATTCATATTATCCATTATTTTATGCGCAACATCCCAACTTTCACAAATATCTATTTTTTTTGATTTTTATCATTTGCTATAATTTTAATTTATTTACGAAAAAGTTTTGATAACACGAGTTTAGACATTGTGTTCCTCGTATTATCTATTTTTTCAAGTCCTCTAAAATAGCTCTCTTTGCTTCTGCCACATTTTTGAATGAGCAAGAATATTCATGTGCTTTTTTACCAAGAAAACCATCGTGCTGTATGAATTCTAGAGTTCTACTCATATCAAGTCCTACTAGCAACATAATAAAAACATTTAGTATCTATACATCAAATCAAAAATCGCTTGATTCAACAATAACCTTGCTTCTAGTTGTAAGAAATTTCAAATTATGCAGGCTCTCCTAATTCATCTAAATGGTTTGGGGTATATCTAAAACTTGTACCTCTTTTTCTCTAAAAGTGGTATCTTGAACTCTAGCATTTTTTCTAGATACTGTAACAGCATATAGGTTATTATCCCTATATGCGTCTGCGTCCGCGTGGATAAAATAAAACGAGGATCTGATGTACTCTTTTACTATAACTCTGGAAAAAAATGGCTGGTAAAACTGCAAAAATCTGGCAACTTGCACACGCACATTGGAATCATATCTCATGAAAAGGCAGTGGGAAAAAAGTATGGAAGTAGATTGGTAACAAATAAAGAAAAATACGTATATCTCTTCAAACCTACAGCATACGATTATGTGATGAAGATGCAACATGGAACACAGATTGTATATCCCAAAGATCTCGGATACATTGCAGCAAGAACTGGATTGACTAGTGGTCAAATTGTACTTGAAATAGGAACTGGCAGTGGTGCACTAACTGGATTTGCTGCTGGAATTGTAAAACCAAGAGGCAAGGTATACACATTTGACGTTGATGAAAAATTCATGGCAATAGCTGCAAAAAACATAGATCGTGCAGGTGTCACAAAATACGTGATAATGAAAAACCATGACATAAAGAGATCACGTGATATAACAGTACCAGCAGCTGATGTGGCAATAGTAGACTTGGGTGATCCTTGGATCGTGGTGCCACAAATACGCAAGATGTTAAAAGATAGTGGAGCATTTGTTGCCATTTGTCCGACTATGAACCAACTTGAAAAACTCGCAATGGCATTAACACAAAATGAGTTTGCTGATATTGAATGTACAGAGCACATAATACGTACAATAGAGGCTAGAGAAGGAAAAACACGTCATTCATTTCAAGGAATAGGTCATACGACATATCTCTGCATTGCAAGAAAGGCGTATTTTAACTCCACTCGACGTACCATTGCTAAAAAAACATCTAGTGACAAAAAGACCCAATCATCTAAAAACAAATAAGATTTATGCATCAAGGTATAATGCATTGTATTGGTTTCAACAAAACTGACAACATCTATAGTGAAAGAATTCATTCCTCCTAGATCTCAAAATTCACACAAAGGAGATAATGGAAAGATTTTGATACTTGGCGGCAGCTATATCTACCACGGTGCACCAATTTTGGCCTCACTTGCAGCATTACGCTGTGGAACAGATCTTGTATACACTGCAGTTCCAAAGATAAACTCACAAGCAACTCGCGCTGCATCTCCAAACCTTATTGTAATTCCACTCGCCGATCAAAAACTAACTCGTGGTGCTACACGAAAACTCTTAGGACAGATTCCAATAGGCATAGACTCGGCAGCTATTGGGATGGGGCTTGCCATACAAGAACGAGGTGCCTTGATACTGTTGATAAAGACACTTGTAAACTCTGATGTTAGACTCTTGTTGGATGCATCGGCATTGGTTCCAGAGATATTGCCAGAGGTGTCTGGAAAAAACTGTGCACTTTGTCCACATGCAGGTGAATATGAACGAATATTCGGGCGCCGTGTACCTAACAACTTTGATGATAGAGTATGCGAAGTTGAAAAAATGGCTTTAAAATATAATGTTGTGATTGCACTAAAGGGTAAAACCGATATCATCTCTGATGGAAGAAAAACATATCATAACCTAACAAATACTCCATCCATGACAGTAGGAGGAACTGGAGATGTCTTGTCAGGAATTACAGCTGGCATGCTTGCTAAAAACCGCAACATAATTCAGGCAGTATCTGCGGCTACATTTGTAAATGGACTAGCTGGTACTAGAGTGCAAAAACAGCTTGGATTGCACATACTGGCCACAGATGTGTGCGATGCAATACCGTACGTAATGCAACCTTTTGATAGAATAGGTGATGACAAATGAACCCTGATTCATACATTGACAAAAACATGCCCTCGATGATCTCTGAGCTGCAAAATCTAGTAGCACAACCAAGTGTATCTGCAACTGGTAAAGGAATAGAAAAATGTGCAAAATTGGTAGCAGCATCGTTAAAGCGTTCTGGAATACATTCTGAGATATTGCGTTTAGATAATGTTGCACCACTAGTATACGGCCATGTAATATCAAAGAAAAATCCAAAAAAAACGTTATTGTTTTACAACCATTATGATGTGCAACCTGCCGAACCACTTGATAAATGGACTTATCCTCCCTTTGGTCGTACAGTAAAAGGCAAAAAGGTGTATGGGAGAGGATCCTCTGATGATAAAGGAGAGCTTGTGGCACGCATAAAAGCTGTAGAATCTCTACTAAAGACCAAAGGTGATCTACCGTGTAGCATAAAATTTGTCATAGAAGGAGAAGAAGAGACAGGTAGCGCACACATTGAAAAGTATTTGAAAAAATACAAGAAAAAATTCTCATGCAATGCAGTAATCTGGGAGTTTGGTTTTGTAGACTCTAACGACCTACCAGTGGTAAGCCTTGGAATGAAGGGCATGCTGTTTGCAGAATTTACCGCACGCGGACCAAATATGGATGCACATTCTAGCCTTGCAGTGTTGATAAAAAATCCTGCTTGGCGTCTATTAGAGGCATTACAGACCATGCGAGCCTCAGATGGAAGAGTGCTTATCGATGACTGGTACAAGGATGCAAAAAAATTCACCGCACATGATCTAAAATTAATCACCGATGAACCATTTGATGAACGTGCGTTCAAAAAAGAGTATGGCATACGTGAGTTTGTTGGTGGTAGACGTGGAACAGATGTCAAAGCACAGCTAGTGGGCGGAGCAACATGCAACATTGCAGGAATCTTGTCTGGTTATACTGGCAAAGGTGCAAAGACCATACTGCCTTCAATGGCTACGGCAAAAGTGGACTTTCGACTAGTGCCTGGAATGAGTCCTACAAAACAACGCACTCGTCTTTTAAAACATCTCAAATCACGAGGATTTTCAGACATCCAGGTAAAGATTTACCATTCAGAAGCTGCATCACGTACAAACCCTGATGACAAATTTGTCACAACAGTCTGTAATGCAGCTGACTCTGCCTTTGGAGGTCATATTCTAAGTATCTCTAGTGCTGGAACAGGTCCGATGCACCAGTTTGCATCCACCTTAAAGTCACCATGTGTATCAATAGGATGCACTCACATATTTGCACGAATACATTCGCCAAACGAGTATGCGCGAAAAGATTTACTCAACAAAGCTGCTAAATGTATGTCTAAAATAATACAAAATTTTGCCTAGTGTAATGATCTTGGTATTTTCTTTATGACATGTGATATGGATAATCTACCAGGTCCTGCAATTGCAATTACCAATACTCCTGCAAGTAGCACTAGATCAAACTCTATACCTTGTTCTCCTGTAATACTAGTTGCACCCTTTACGATGAATATTGCAGCCACCATGATGATGGCAAGTATGCTAGAAGCTAGTCTAGATAAAACTCCAAATATTAGCAAAATTCCAGGGACAATCTCAGCTATGGCTATAATCATGGCCATCTCGGGACTGATACCAAACGTGGACATCCAACCAATAAACATCTCGTTACCCAATTTTGCTATACCGTGCAACAAAAATATAATGCCAATGGATACTCGAATCCCACAAAACACCAAGTCTGATAGTTTACCTGTGCCGATCTCTGCTTGAGTCATGTGCATTCTACATAATACTAGTTAAAAAACTCATCTATCATATTTGACCCTAATGGTAAACCATGGCGGAAATTGTATAAACATACGATCTATACTAGAGTTTTTCTCTTTTGGATTGATCAAGAGAATCTAAAATCATCATTTTGACAAGATTGAACCATATGTAAAGGTGGACTAGGCATAAAATCTCTACGGTAAACCCTTTAATTGCGCCAAACAACGCAGAATTTCATGTCCTATATGTATATGCCAGGTGCTACGGCAGTGGGTATTACATTTACAGACGGAATCGTCTTTGCTAGTGAAAGGCGTATAGCGTATGGGAATTTTCTTGTGAGTAAAAATACAAAAAAGACATTCCAAATTACAAAATATGTTGGTGCAGCATGTGCTGGCCTAGTAGCCGATATGCAGCTGCTCTCACTACAGATATCTGCTTTGGCAAAGATACGTCGTATGGATCTGCAAAGAGAGGTTCCACCAAATACCATCGCAAAGATGATGTCAAATATGATGTATGAACGTAGATACTTTCCACTCTTGACACAAGTTATCGTAGGCGGCGTAGTCGACAAACCAATATTATACACACTAGATCCACTAGGTTCTGTATTGCCAGATGAATATGCTGCAGTTGGCACGGGAGCAGAGATGGCACTTGGAGTACTTGATCCTGGATTCAAACAAGGACTCTCAGAGCAAGAGGCAGTAGAAATGGCAACAAAGGCAGTACACTCTGCAACAATGCGCGATTCGTTTAGTGGTGATGGAATAGACTTGATGGTAATAGACAAAAATGGAATCAAAATACCAAAGATAACTGCCTAGTTGTAAATTTGTCTTCCAATGTCCCAGTATTTATCTGATACATAGTGTAGGTTTTCCAAAATATGTCCTTTTTTCATTGTACGTGCATCTGAGCTTGAAACCAATGCTTTGCCGACAGAAAGAAACGTGTTCTTTGATTCTTCTGCAATGCATACAAGTTTACCAGATTCAAACTCGCCTGAAAATTTGGTAACACCAGGTCGCATAATGTTTGCACCATTACATACGAATTTGATTGCCCCCATGTCAACTATGATACGTGGAAATTTCTCAAGTATTATAGTATATGTTAGAAACGGCACGTACGTTTTTCCAATCTTTAGAGCTTTTAGACCATCACCGGAGATGAATAATGCGTCATCTGTAATATGGTAAACCATGAGGTTTTTCGTCTTTGGTAGTTCAATTCCCCACTGTGAAGATATTTCGCGTAAAGTCTGTATCGATTCACTCTTGGATATGGGGTTTGACTTCATTCTTCTGATGTCGACCTACGTATATCCAAAAGATCTCGAAGAATAGAACTTGCAGTCTCTGTTCCACCTGCACCTCTACCTATGATGGTCTGAGTTCCAGAATGTTCTGAGGTAAATGATATTGCGTTTAAAGTACCGTTGACACACAATGGATCGTCTACTAGTATCTCTACAGGTGATACACGTAGTACGCTATCACAAGATGCAACAAGCTTTATAGCTGAATTGTTTTTTGCTGCATTCTTTACACTAGAAACATCGACTTTGCGTATGCCTGTTCTGTCAATGTCTGGCAGTGTAACACGCTGACCCATTATCCAATTTGCAAGTATGGTAAGTTTTGCTGCAGCATCAAAACCATCAAGATCAAGTGTTTCATCAGCTTCTACATATCCACGTCCTTTTGCATCCGATAATGCGTCTTTAAACGACATTCCATCTGTCATGTTTGAAAGTATATAGTTTGTAGTTCCATTCAATATTCCAGAGAACGAAGTTATTCGCTCACCTCGTAAACTATTCTTTGCATAATCTAGTATGGGAGTTCCACCTCCGACTGTTCCACTAAATCTGAGCTTTACTCCGTTATGCTCTGCAAGCTCTAACAAAGATGGAAATGCCAAAGCTAACGGTCCTTTGTTTACAGATACAACATGCATACCACGTCTCATTGCAGTCATGATGTGCCCTAAACCAGGTTCTGCATTCTTGTAATTGCTTGCAGTCATCTCTACTAGAACATCTGCATCAACTGACTCTATCATATCTAATCCGCCTATAGTTTTTGCACCATATGATCCAACAGTACCCTTTGATTTTTTTACGTTTACGAGTTTTCTAGGATCCAATCCTGAACTTTGAGATGCTCCACCTCCGCTGTCAAAGACACCTACTATACGAGGACGCAGACCATACATATCATAGAGCTCTTCAGCTCTTGATTCAAAGAGATGTGCAAGACTTTGTCCCACGACTCCAAAACCACACAGTATTATGCGCATGAAATATAGCAACATATCATGATTATTAACATTAAGGTTTGCATATTCTAGTGTAATCTCTTTATCTGCATGTTTACCTAGTGATCAATACTGATGTTATCAAATCATTCTAGAATATAGATTATGATAATTTTACAAACGATGTGATCGAGGTTCTGCAAACTTGGTAAATGATATTGACATATCGATGTAAAGTATGTGTTTTTTGCGCATTATTGTCTAGCATTCGCTATGTGGTTTTTCCATTAAAAGTGAAAGGCATATATCTATCTAGGACATTATTTTTAATAACCATCTTCGTACACTTGTTAGAGCCACAGCCGCAGTTAGAACATTGGAGCATTATCTCCATAGTAATCTGCGGCTGTGCATCTAACTATAATTTTGTTCAAAATCTCACTCCAATCTTTAACATCTTTTGTAGCTAGGAGAGCCACTCTGACCTTAACTTACTCTTTTTTACAAGTCTTGTAAAATATTGCTATTTGGTGCATGCAAGAGCGGATTGATCCTACTAAATCCATCATGGCATTCTATGTGACCTTGCACCACATCTGCAGACTAGATGAATCCAATTATGTGGTTTATCTCTAGTCCTTTGCAAAATCCAGTGATGCTGAATTTATGCAATATCTAAGATTTGTGGGTTGTGGACCATCATCAAAAACATGACCTAGATGTGCACCGCATTTTTTACAATTTACCTCTGTGCGTTCCATTCCAAAGCTTGAATCTTTTACATACTCTATAGTATCATTTATGGCATCAGAAAAACTTGGCCAGCCTGTACCAGAATCAAATTTTTTATCAGATTTGAAGAGTATTATTTTGCAACAGATGCATCTATAAATTCCAGGTTCTTTACTGTCATAATATTTTCCAGTAAATGCCGGCTCTGTTCCTTTGTTCACACATACATCATATTGTTGTGGATCGAGTTTTTCTTTTAATGATTCTGCAAATTCTTTATCCATATGCACGTCATACGTGCCAAGGCAATTTGTGTCTATCTTTTATACTTTTTTGCCTCTGTGCGTTTTTCAGACTCGAATCTTTCTAAATCATACGTCTTTGTATCTGCAAATTTGATTATGCGTGATAGTTTTGGATGGTTTTTTTCAATTTGTGAAAACATTTCTTGTGCCACACGTCGATAATCTGCATGCCCTTGTGGAATTGTACGAATTTCTATAATATGTGTGGCCTCGCGTAGATTACATTTCATAAAATATGGATAATTGTATGCAAAGTTTACAACATATTGAGCTTGTTCTGGCATTTTTTTTCGAATATTATTGAATACAATGCGCGTATTCTCTAGACATTCTCTGTACTGTGAATCCATCCCAATCTCTTCAAGCTCTTGAGGTACAGAATACCCATGATCTGTAGTGAGTAGCTGTCTACCAAGTGTGAGTGCACGGTGGCGGTGCATATCTCGAAACATTCCAAAATTATTTATCATGTCAAAAGTATATTCTGCCATTTCAAAAGCACGTGGCGGTCTTTGCCTACGGTTGCCTCTAATGGATGCAAATTTTAGTACAATGGATGCTTTTTTGTCAGCTGGCATATTTTTTACCGTGGAGAGTATATGCTCTAGTGACTCGCTAGGTGAGCCTTGATACAGAATTGCAGCTATGACGCTGTTCAAAACTTTATCCTCTGCCTCACATTCGACTAGTTTTGCGCGCCAGCCTACTGATCTTGTCTTTTGTACGTGTTTTTTGGCAAGTGTTGTAGATTCTACGAGTAATCGTGTAAGATATGTTTTCATGCGTCTTCCATACTCGTCATCGGTCCTTTTGATAAATGGGCCTATAGTCTTGCTGAGCTCTTTGTGCATCTGCACTGCAAGTTTTCTCTCTTCTCCAAGTTTGGAACCTGACATTATAGTTAGCAGATACTCAAAGGCTCGTCCATTACCTGTAATTCCTACGTTTGTCAGAGTTGACGCGGGAAGTAGCCCACGAAGTATGTCTAATGCTTTTGCTCTAGTTGAACCATTGTATACAATCTTTGCGGATTTTATATCTTGTGAATCACATAGTTTTGAAAAAAACACATCTTTACCAAAACTATTTTTAAACGAGTATTTTTCAATAGGATATTTTTCCCTCACATATCGTAGCATGGGGTTTAGACACTTTGAATACGTTTCAAAATCTAGGTTACATGCATTCTCGTATGCGTCAACATGATTTGATTTTGCAATATCTATATCACGATAAAATCTATACTTGTTGGCACGTTTCTTATTCCATGGAACATATCTTGAAGATTTTTCAAGATATGATAACCCGATCCTCCGATCCTCAATTTTTTTTACCACAATATTTGATACACTTTCAACTGCAATTTGTGCAGATCCAAGTTCTGCAACAGAATCATCTCCATATTCTATCAAAACACGTTGGTAAAACTCTTTACCTCTTTTTTTATTGGATAAAAACTCGTCTAAAAAAACACGCCGCATATCCTTGTCGGTTCTACTATATCTTGACATGAGGGCACCGCGGTCAACTTGTTGTGCGGTTGTAATTGCAAACACATTGCTACTTGTATTGGAAAAATGACTCGATAGATCGGATCTCTCTTTTTGTGTAAATTTTTGGCCCACGTCTGCATTCTTGTATACTACCTTAATTCTTTTTGCCATTGCCGATCTGTATAAGATCTGGTGCTTTTGTGGTCTCCATTCCCTTTGTCTGCCATCGTAACAATACTTCTTTGAATGCGTGTGCATCAGCTTCGCTCTCCGTGTACATGATGGCTGTTATCCATCTACCTGTCCCAGCCTTGCCACCGACAGAATTCATCCAAAAGTTGCTTGGCAAACTCTCCATGGCGCGATTTTTTGGATTTGTAGACATCTCTTCCCAACGTTTTGAGACAAATCCTAGTATCTGATTCATCTCATCTATTCCTATCACGATCTACAAATTATAATGGGGAATAAAAATCGCTCTGCATACAACTATTGTTGACTAAATTCACAAAGGTTCGTGACACTGGGCATAATATTACCATCGTGTAAACTAACTTATGAGCAACCACAACGCGGAGATAATCGGCAAGCCCGTAAAGGACATGTACGGTTCACAAATAGGCACGACCGTGGGTACGCTTACTGATATAGACGGTAGTGTACATACGGTAGGTATTGACTGTGGGCACTCGGGGCTAATGCAAGTTTCATACTCGCAGCTTGTAGTACAGGATGATGTGATCGTCTTTATACCAAAATGGAGACTTGATTCACAAAAAATGCTACGTGAGAAAGGAATGACTTTGCGAAGGCTGAGGGCTCTAATTGATATCGTATCGGAGAATGACGATATGAGGGATGATGCCTCTATTGTACATGCTACGTATCGTGCAAAACTAGATTCATTTGAATCAACGCATCGAGAGATTGATGCAGATCTAAATGCGCGACTCTCACAGCTGAATGAACAACTAGATGCAGTAAAGATAATCGTCTTTGATGCACGAATTCAGTCAAAGAGTGGTGAGATGACTGATACTGCATTCTCTACGGTCAGTGAACAGACAAATAGCCTTAAAGAGCACATAAAGAATGAGATCTCTGAAATCAAACGTATACAACAAAGACTAGCAGATCTTGAAACTGAGGTGGAGCAGACACTCTGCGCTCAGACAAAAGATGCAGTCTTGGAAGAACAAACCACACTTCCAAAAGTACCAATGCACGTAACTATGCCAGAACCACCAGATCCAACAACACGACAACAGGTCCAAACACCTACTGCAGAAATGCAGGCAATATCCAAAGAATCTGACTGGCTGTCACGAATGCGTGCACAATAAATTATTCTTTCAGCTCCAAAGGCGACGCGTATTTTTTTCCAAACACTAGTATGCATGCAAAACACATGTATGTAGATATGTCTAAAAATGATATGCGTCTAGACTCTGAATCCAACTATATCGATTTTTGGGAAAAACAGGCAGAAAAGTTGCATTGGTTTAAAAAATGGCATAGTGTTTTAGAGTCAAATCCTCCACATGCTGCTTGGTTTGAAGGTGGCTTGACAAACGCATCATATAATGCACTTGACGTTCACCAAAAAACAATATTTGACAAGGACGCACTCATATGGATTGCTGAAGATGGGCACGATGAACACATCACGTACGGAGATCTACAAAAACGCGTAGAGCTGACAGCAAATGCACTCATTTCACTCAAAGTGTGTAAAGGCGATCGTGTAGCAATTTATCTGCCAATGATTCCTGAACTAGTAGTATCAATTCTAGCATGCGCTAGAATAGGGGCAGTACATACAGTTGTCTTTTCAGGATTTAGTGCGCCTGCATTACGTGATCGTATAGTTGACTCGGGAGCATCAATTTTGATAACTGCAGATGGTGGATATCGAAGGGGAAAAATTATTCCATTAAAGCACACTGCAGATAAAGCTGTAAAAGATCTTGATTCGATATTGCATGTACTAGTGGTAAAACGGACTGGACAAACAGTACCATTTGGAGATAAAGATATGTCATGGGATGTGATGATCTCTGATGTTTCCACAAAGTGTCCAATTAGACATATGCAAAGCTCTGATCCACTCTTTATACTGTACACGTCTGGCACAACTGGAAAACCAAAAGGCGTTTTACATGGAACTGGAGGATACTTGACACACGTGCATGCTACATTTGGCTGGACTTTTAATCCATCCAAAGATGATATCTATTTTTGTACCGCAGATATTGGATGGGTTACAGGACACAGCTATGTGGTGTATGGCCCACTCATGCACGGAATAACACAGATCATTTATGAAGGTGCTCTAGATTATCCTGACAAAAAACGCACATGGAATATACTTGAAAAGTATGGTGTTACAATATTTTACACAACACCTACTGCACTACGTATGTTGATGGGGTATGATAAAGATGCTCCAACATCATACAACTTTTCATCACTTCGACTTCTTGGCACGGTGGGAGAGCCGATAAATCCGAGTGTGTGGAGATGGTTTAGTAGCATGGTAGGATCTAATCGATGTAAAATAGTAGATACATGGTGGCAGACAGAGACTGGAGGAATAATGGCAACACCACTTCCTGAGATAGAAGATATAGATGCAAAACCTGGTTCTGTATACGGTCAAGTTCCTGGAGTATCTCTTTCAGTATTGAATTCATCAGGTGATAACGTAAAACCTGACACAAAAGGACACCTAGTAGTGGATCGTCCATGGCCAGGAATGACTTTGGGGCTGTGGAACGATGAAGAAAAATTCATTCACACATACTGGTCAAAATATCCTGGAAGATACCATACTGGTGATTATGCAACCATGGACTCTGATGGTCACCTATGGTTGCATGGAAGAGCCGATGATGTGATAAAGGTAGCCGGACATAGAATAGGTACTGCAGAACTAGAGAGTGCCATAGTCTCTTGTGATGATGTATCAGAATCTGCAGTATGCTCAATTCCAGATGAGATAAAGGGGGAATCTATAATTGCATTTGTGGTGCAAGTACAAAACAAAACTCTAAAACCTCTACCACTTAAAGAACGTGTTTGTTCAACCGTACGAACAATGGTTGGATCTATTGCAGTTCCAACCAAAGTCTTCATAGTTCCAACATTGCCAAAAACACGTAGTGGGAAAATAATGCGACGCCTGTTACGATCTATTGTAATTGGCGAACCTATTGGTGATGTTAGCACATTGGAGGATAATGATGTAGTGGATTTAGTGCGTAGAGCATATAATATGCAAAATACCTAGTCTTTTTTCACAGTAAAAATGTATGGCGTATTCTCTGTCTGCTCTACAGTCCATCTAGTTGGCAAAACCAAAGTTTCCAACTGTACTAGACCAAACTCTTCCATCATTTGACCCCATCCGTATGTGGTTGAATCTCTACTAGTTTTGCGTGGTGCAAGGGTTCCAGCAAGCACATAAATCGGTTTTATTGCGTGGATTGTTTTTTCAATCACTCTTCTAACAAGCATCTCGCCTACTTCGGGAAGCCCTCCTATGAAAAAAATAACACGATCCAACTCTGAATATTCAATCTGTGTGGCATCATCACATTTTATATCAAAGTGTATGTTTGTTTTAGCACATATTTTTTTTTGTAAAGATATCAGATTTTTATCAATCTCCACAGAGCATGTATCTATACCTGCCATTTGAGTACAATATGCTATACGTCCATCCCCAGAACCAATATCCACTGCATATTTTGCTCCCAACTTTACTGCAGCTTTGGATAGTGCATATGCTGAAAGAATCCACGTTGGATAAAATGGAGCATAGCTTGTATCATGTTTTATGCTATCGAGCCAGTATGAGCTCATATCGCCTTCGTATACGATACATTGCGTATCTGCATAGACAGACTCGTAAGAGTTTTCATACATGGGATTTGATTTTACAAATTTGTGCAAAGCATCCAAATCTTTCTGTGACAAGTTTTGTGTAATTTGAGAATTTTTTGGAAGAACTTCGTAAAGATGAGCATTTCTTACATATGATGATGAAAATTCTGATTTTAATGTTGAAATGTAATGCTCTAATAATTTTACATCTTTCATATCATTATGTTAAAAATTACATAATAATAATACATTGTAAAAATTATCGCCGTGTACACATTTTTGTCACTAGAGTATTGACATGGATTTTTAGATCCGATCGCCTATGTGTATATTTACAACTTTGGAAACAATAACAGAATACTCTCCTTCAAAGATGTTTATTACATTGTCATTGTCTACGTTTCTGACGCGAAATTTGTATTCATATGTTCCATCTTTTGATACACTAGTTTGTGCAAAATGTACTGGAGAGTTTTCCGAATAGATTTGAATTATCACTGGGTAACCTGTAGCATGGTTTGTTACATGACCTGATACATATCCCCATGGAAGCTTGTTGTCAATTGGAGCACTAAAATTTAAAATGGTCTTTTTTAGTGCAAGCGATTCTCCGATGGGAATAACTTTGGTCTGCTCTGCTCCATACGCTACTCCAAAAATTAGTGACGTTGCAATCAATGCTACAAGTGCTAAATGTATCATATCTTGTATGAATATAATCTGAATTTAAGGTTTGTTTATACTTGATCGTAAGAATGTCATGGTTTCAAATCAAGCGTTAAATTAAGTTGGAAAATAAAAGACATGTTGAATTTTCACACCTATATGATCATTGTTTGAATTTTTGGGTCTGAAAATTTTATACATTATGCCCAAGATCCCAAAATTTACTAGTAAACTGCTCTAAATTAGAGTCTAGTTGGGTAGGATTGTGTAAAACACAGAAATATTAAAATCATTGTCATCTTGTGCATATGCTAGGCGAGCTGGAGCACGAAATACTGCTACGGCAGAGGAAACTCCTCCCTCCACGCAGAAGATGCGACCTGGAGATAGGTAATCAGAGATGGTTGGCAACAGCATAGAAAAAAATCTACACCGGCGTACTATGATGGTAAAACTTGAGGTTTCCGGATATGTGGAATGGAAGATCTGACCCGCATGGAGAAAGGCCAAACAGAACCGAATTTCTGCGCATGGTTCAGGTAGGCCGCAAAGCGAAATATCGTGAAAACAAAAGGAGGGTTACTCCCAGCACGCCTAGTTTTACTTCATCGTTTCAGTGCTTTTTTTACATAGTGGTGCATTACAATCACATGTACCATCGCATAGACACGAGTCTTGCATCACACAATCACAATCTGAACCCATCTGAGAAGATGTCCTACATCCACATGTTGCATCTGTTTGAGTTTCTTGCAATGGGAGGTCTTTGGAATTTTCTTCATTATAGACATTTTGATGCTGTTCATAAGCATTTGTCTCTGAAAGCTGTGCCTCACCTCTGTTTGTCTGATATCCTCCTGCACTAGCGCTAGTTTGGTATCCTGTAAGCCTTGATGGGTCTATACCTGTCTGCTCTTGCCCTTCTTCTTTTTTGAGCTTTCTTCCACTAATGATGAAAAAGATTACGCCCCCGATTGCTGCCATGCCTGCCATACCATATACGATGGATGCTGGAAACTTGCCTGTGGATGATCCACTATCCTTCTTTTTTGGTGTAACTCCTGCAATCTCTAGATCGTCAAGTCTATCTATTGATGCAAATCCGAGTATGTCTAGATTTGCGCTATCAGCTGCTTGAATAGTTTTAAATGAATACATTTCATCAAGATTGATCGACGCGATTTTTTCAATAGGTTCTATTATGCCTTCTCTTAAATTACTCTCACCCATCGTAAAACTAGAGATAACAACACCTGTCAATGAATCATCTAATCCATACTGACTAGCATCTATGTTGATACCTGTAGGGTCGAATAAAAAGTGCCAATTTGTAAGTGGTTGCCTTAGTATGCCACTACCATCCATTAATGGTTCTGAGAGTAGTGTATCTACCTCTGTACCACGAATCATTTCATATACATTTGGAAGATGAGTCTTTATCGTCGATATGGGTAAATTTACTTCTATTCCATTTATGGTTATTGGCTCATACGTAGAGATACCTCTCCAACCAAGGTCTATGAGCTGTCTATCCTCAACACCTCTCTCACCAATTCTATAATCTGATATCTGCCCTTTGATTACAACTCTATAGTCTACGTTTGCTCTATCTGTCCCTCCAGTAAGTTTTATTTTATACTCTAAAATCAAATCTGATACACGTGCCGAACTTCTGTCATCTAGAATGTTTACATTTATTATATCTGCTAGAGAGTCTAGCCCATCATGTGGAGAATTTATCGTAAAACTCTCTTCTAAATTGGTTCCTCGAAGCTCTTTGGCCAATTCACCACCGTCACTATAGTCTATGATGAGTGTTCTTTGGTATAAAACCTTGAAATCTGATGTGGCACTATCTGGATCTAACGTTGACTCAAATTGAGCTCCCATTGAAGTTTGCATACTGCCTATAGCCATAATACATCCTAGTGCGATCAAAACGGAGATAGTTTTTATATACACATACAGCCCGATCAACTACAAGTAATAAACTTATCTTGATACCATTCACTCAAAAAAGGTATATGTAGTGATAACTGTACAAAATATCTCTAGGTAAAAATGATAACTGTACTCGCTGGTGGTACCGGCTCTGTAAAACTTGTACGCGGTCTCGTGGCTCAAAAGAATGATGTATGTGTCATAAGTAATGTTGGTGATAATTATTGGGTTTATGGTATGTATGTCTGCCCTGATATAGATACTATGATTTATGGCCTAGCAGACCTTTTAGACTATAAACGTAGTTGGGGAATAAAAAATGACACGTTTAATTTTTTACGTCAAATGGAGATCTTTGGTGAGGATACATGGTTTCGTATGGGAGATCGTGATGCAGCAACAAACCTTATGCGTACAAATATGCTAAAGGATGGAAAAAATTTGGGATTCATTACAGACTGGATCTGTAAAAAATTTGCAATTGGAACAAAAATAATTCCAATGACTGACAATAACATAGAGACACGCATAACAACACCAAGAGGTGAGATGCACCTACAGGAATTTTGGGTAAAACATCGAGGCAAGGAAAAAGTACAAGGCATAAGTTATATGGGAATTGATAAAGCTCGTCCAAACCCTGAGGCAATAAACGCAATACAAAATTCTAGCATGGTGGTAATAGCTCCTGGAAATCCACTTACAAGTATCGGACCTATGCTAGAGCTAAAAGGATTACAAAAAGAGCTTACAAAAGCAAAGAAAAAAACCATAGCAGTTAGCCCATTTATTGGAGCAAACGCAATAAGCGGACCTGCTGCAGAATACATGAAGGCTGCAGGAATAGAACCTGGCGTACTAGGACTTTCCAAAATGTATTCCAAAGTGTGCGGAAGTATGGTAATAGATACAAAAGACAAAAAACTCTCACAAAAAATACGTGAACAAGAGATGACCGTTTACGAAACAAAGATTACCATGAAAACATTTGCAGCAGAGGAAGCGCTTGCGTCGTTTATACTAAAACAAATAAAGATCTGAGTTGAAAATTGCAGCCATAGTTCCAGTAAAAACTTTTGAGCGGGCAAAATCACGACTAGGATTAGGGCATGAAAAGACTGTAAATTTATGCAATATTATGTTAAAAGAAGTACTCTCTGCACTCACAGGATCTTCTGCAATAGACACTGTCACGATCGTATCACGTGAACCGCTAGCAGAGACTGTAGCTTCTGAATTTGGAGTAGACATTATACCTGATAAATCCGAATCTGGAGTAAACAATGCAGTCGCACTTGGCGAGGCGCATTATGCAAATAAAGGTCATGATGGTTTACTTGTAGTGCCACAGGATCTTCCACTTTTAATGTCAACTGACGTTGATGAGCTTGTACGATTGTCTTGCAGGCCACCTTGCGTTACAGTTGTTCCATCACGTATGCTAGATGGAACAAATGCACTACTTCGAGCTCCATCTAATTCTATGCCAACAAGATACGATGAAGGAAGCTATCTTGCACACATGCAAGAAGCACGCAAGCACAATTTGAACCCGTTACTTGTATATCAAAGGAGAGTTATGGCAGATATAGATTCGATAGATGATATAGAATACTGTATAAAACTAGGAGAAAAACCACAGATATGTGAACAGATTGCATATATTGCACATGTAAATTCAAGTATAGATAAATAACCAAAAACAGACAGAATACACATGACAGAAGTCACTATAGCTAGATTCTCATACGAGGGTCAAAAATTTGAGATACTAGTAAAACCAGATCAGGCGTTAGAGTTTAAACTTGGAAAACGCACTGACATATCTTCTGTTCTAGTATCCGAAGATATCTATACAGACTCTAAAAAAGGTAACAAACCTTCATTGGATATACTTGCAAAGATATTCAAGACAGATGATAGTGCAAAGATTGCAGAAATTATACTCAAAAAAGGAGATCTAAATCTTACCACGGCACAACGACGCAAGATGGTGGACGAAAAAAGAAAGCAGATTATAGATTATATTGCAAAGACGTACGTCGATCCACGTTCTCACTTGCCACATCCGCCTCTACGTATAGAGCAGGCAATGGACGATGCTCGCATCTCTATTGATCCACAAAAAAACGCCAACGATCAGATAAAAGATATCGTAGAAAGGCTACGAGGTATCATACCGTTAAAGTCTGAGAACATTGAACTTGTCTTGACTATACCTGCTCAATATGCTGCACAATCATACTCTGTTCTAAAATCTTCAGGTACGCTTAAAAAAGAAGAATGGCTATCAAATGGTTCTCTTAAAGCAATACTAGAAATAGCTGCGGCAACAAGGCCTACCATGTTGGATCGATTAGGCTCTGTCACAAAAGGAACAGCTACAGCAGAGATGGTTCAATGAGCGACGAGAGACGCAAGCACGTACTACCAGGTGAAGTAATAACTTCAAGACCCTTACGTCCAGAAGAAAATGTCATATTTGATGGCAAAAATATATCATCAACCATAGTGGGAATGTCTGAGATCTATGATGAGACAGTTCGCGTACTACCATTGACTGGAATGTACTTTCCCAAAGTGGACGATATGGTAGTAGGCAAGATAGTATCGCATACATCACTATCTTGGGAAGTTGACATAAACTCATGCTATGTTGGATTTTTACCTGCTAGTGACATATTTGGGCGTGACTTTACTGCTAGTGCTGATGCTTTGGCCTCTAAACTAATCAAAGGCGATATGGTTGCAGCACGTATTGCAAACTTTGATCGTACACGCGATCCATTAATCACAGTATCTGACCGTGACTTGGGTAAGATAGACACAGGTGAGATCGTTCGTATATCTAGCAGCAAGATTCCGCGTTTGATAGGAAAACGCGGTTCGATGATACAGATGATTGAAGAGAGTACAAACTCTATGATTACAGCAGGACAAAACGGCTGGATCATAGTGGATGCAAAGGATGCGGATGGATTATTAAAGGCTAAAAGAGCGATTAAAATGATTGATGATAATGCACATATGCAAAACCTCACAGATAAAATCCAGTCCATGCTCAATTCCTAGGTGTAGATGATGGGCGGAAGAGAATCAAATCTTGTACTGTTGGATGAAAACGGAATACGATGTGATGGTCGCAAAATAGACCAACCTCGTCGCATATCCATCAAAGCTGGAGTCTTGAATAATGCAAATGGTTCTGCGTATATAGAATTTGGTGATAATAAAATTTTGGCTGGTGTATACGGTCCACGTGACGTTCATCCAAAACACATGTCTGATTCTGATACTGGAATACTACGTTGCAGATATCACATGACTCCATTCTCTGTAGGTGAGAGGAAAAACCCAGCTCCATCAAGGCGAGAGATTGAGATCTCAAAGGTGATTAAAGAGGCATTATTACCTGCAGTAATGCTTGAAAAATTTCCACGTACTGCTGTAGATGTTTACTTGGAGGTTTTACAAGCTGATGGAGGAACACGCTGTGCTGCACTAGATGCAGCATCGGTGGCACTAGCTGATGCTGGAATTCCGATGCGCGATATGGTATCTGCATGTGCTGCAGGTAAAGTGGCAGATACTGTCGTACTAGATGTAAACAATGAAGAAGATCAGGCAGGACAGGCAGATATGCCAGTAGGATATATGCCAAACCTTGATCAAGTAACATTGGTCCAGTTGGATGGTGTACTCTCATCCCTAGAGTACAAAAAATGTCTAGATGTTGCTATTAAAGGATGTAAAATTGCATACGAAGAGCAGAAAAGAGCACTACATGCTAGATACTTTACAGGAGATGAATCCTAGATGCAAAGATCAGTTATAGATCAACTAAAACGCAAACAAATCATCGAACTTTTAGAGCAAGACAAACGCATAGATGGACGCAGTCTTGAAGAGCAGCGCAAACTTGTTTTAGAGACAAACGTTATACCAAAAGCAAATGGTTCAGCACGCGTTCTTTTAGGAAAAACGCACGTAGTATCTGGAGTAAAGATACAGCCAGATAGACCATTTCCAGATACTGGTGATAGAGGTGTCTTTATCTGCACGGCTGAAATTCTTCCAATTGCACACCACACAGCAGAGCCTGGCCCTCCAAATGAGACTGTAATAGAACTAGCGCGTGTAGTGGATCGTGGAATACGTGAGAGTAAAGCTATTGATATTACAAAACTTGTAATAAAAAAAGATGTATCTGTAGTAGGCGTCTTTGCAGACAATAGTGTAATAGACCATGATGGTAACCTCTTTGATGCATGCTCTTATGCATCTACATGTGCCATACTCTCTTCAAATATGCCAAAGTGGGAGATGGTTGATGATCGACCACAGCTTGTTAAAGGTACAAGCGAACTCACTCCTGTCCAAACCATACCAGTATCAATAACCATGGCACGCATTAAAGATCACATACTAGTGGATCCAAATGGAGACGAGTGGGAATCAATGGACGCACGCGTGACAATCACAACAAACTCTGATGGCAACATTTGTGCAATGCAAAAAGGTGGTACTGGTGGATTTACGCAAAAACAGTTGGAACTTTGTGCAGATACCTCAATAAAGGTAGGAACCAGAGTACGTGATATGATACGTACTACAACTGGAAGGAATGATATCTAGATGGCGCGCAAAAAATCACTTGCTGGACTTGGTGCAAGATATGGTATCAAAATCCGTAAACAGTACACAAAGATTCACCATATTTTAAAGGAAAAACGTGCATGTCCAAAATGTGGATCTAAAACTTTTGCTCGCCTAGCTGTTGGAGTGTGGAGCTGTAAAAAATGCACTTTCAAGATGGCCGGAACAGCATACGATGTCAAAATTTAATATAGAGATAAAAGCAGATGCTGGAAATCACACAAAAGCTATATACGAATCTATAAAGACTGACAACAAATTTTATCCTGAAAATCCAACAGATGCAGATATCTCGTATGATGATGGTTCTTTGTGCATAAATGTGCATTCTGAGAGCCTCCCGCATCTACGTGCTAGTGTGAACTCACTTTTAGGTTTGATACGCGTCTGTGAGAAATCACTAGACATATAAGAAATCAGAGTCTATCTTTCTATATGTCAATGCCACAAAACGTTCCACCTTGGTTGCGTGAACAGATTGAAAAACTACAACAGACACAACAAAGTCTACAAGCCGTTTTGACACAAAAACAACAGATAGAGATAGAACGTGCAGAGATAGCAAAGGCTCTTGAGGAACTAGACAAAGTTTCAGACACGGATGCAGTATTCAAACACGCTGGCTCTATACTTGTCCAGTCTACAAAAACTGCATCTATTGAAGATCTAAAGGAACGCAGTGAACTTGCAAACACACGCATCACAGTTATGGCAAAACAAGAAGAACGTCTACGCGTTAGCCTCAAAGAACAAGATGCAAAGATTAATGAAATGATTAAAGGTAATCCAGGCGTAGATTCTCCTCAACAAAAAAAGACTTGAGTATTCTCTATGAACATGTCAAAATTGCGTATCGTCATAGATGAACGAGAGAGAAAGAGTGGAATACCAAAACTCTTGCAAGGAATAGGACTAGATGCTGAGATTAAAACTATTTTGGTAGGAGATTATATTGTGGCACCTGAAACTGTCGTGGAGCGCAAGAGCATCAAAGATTTGATCTCGTCAATCTTTGATGGTAGACTCTTTGATCAGTGTGCTCGTCTCTGTAAACATTACAAAAACCCACTGATGATAATAGAGGGCAATATAGATGAGATTGAAAAAATAACAGAAAACCCACTCATATTCTATGGGGCATTGGCAACAATTGCAATCGAATTTAAAATTCCTATAATTCCAACTCCGAGTGCAGCGCATACTGCAAAGCTCTTACTCTCCATGTGTGCACGCAAGGATCAAGAACAGACAGGTCCGTACATAAAAAAAATAAAAAAATCAATAGATGTTCCAACCCAACAGATATCTCTCATTGCAAGCCTACCTGGTGTGGGTCCAAAGATTGCTGCAAAGTTGCTTGAGCGTTTTGGCACGCCATTGGAGGTTATGAACGCCTCACAGTCAGAGCTTGCGCGTATAGATGGACTAGGTTCTACACGTGCTAGAAAAATACGTTCAATGATAGGCACAAAAAGTACTAGACACAAAAAAACTGGGCAGAAAAAGCTAAGCTGACAAATAGGGGTCACAAACGCCATCGATCTGTGAACCTGTTACCATATGCTGAATATCTAAAGATGAATGAATCTGATCTATCTCCAATACTTGTCGATACCCGTATGCCAATGTTTGCACGTGGTGGACGAGTAGAGAATTCTGTGATTGTTACGGTACAAAACGTCATACGAGAAGGTGAATTTGGAGCACATCTTGCACCAGACCCAATCGTAATGGCAAAGTCATTTGCCGATATGGGAATTGATTCTACACATCCAGTTGTACTGACAGGCGATTACACAGATCCTACCATGATGCGAATTGCATGGACGTTAGAGTATGCTGGTCACCCTGCAGTATATTGTATATCTGAGAGTATTGCACTGTTGAGAAAAAATGGAGTAAAGATGACTGACACTGTCAAGAATGTACCTCGTGCAAAGTTTGAGGCAAACCCAAATGAATCTATATTAATTGATGCAAAATCTATACAATCCTCGGATTCTACATATGTGATCGACGCACGCAGTTTACCTGAATACACTGCAGGTCATATTCCAAGTGCTATCCTGATACCACATACTAGTGGACTTGGGAATGCTGGAATGCATTTTATGAATACTGCTGGACTAGAAAAGCTCTTTACCAATGTACCTCGTGATAAAGAGATCTGTTGCTATTGTATGCATGGAACACGAGCATCTAGCTTGTTTTACCAACTACGTCTAGCTGGATTCAAAAATGTACGACTGTATGATGGTTCATTTGTTCAATGGCACGGTCTAGGCCTTGCGCTTGACTAGTTTTTTTCTCAGAGGATTACCACATTGAGGACATGATTTTTCAGTTGAAAATTCTTTTGCACATCCTGAACAATATCTGATCCATCTTCCAGTATCTATTATACCCCTAGTCATTACAGATAATATGGAAACGTTGAGCCTTTTTGCCACGTTTGATATGGCATAATCGTCAGTTATGATCTCACCTTTCATCTCATATCCTAGAGCAAGTAGCGATACATCGCTATCAGATAGCGTCTGTATATCACCTGATTCAGTTGCTGCATCTCTTGCTATTTTTAATGATTCTTTACTAGCTTGTCTTACATCAAGCCTGCCTGTCTGAAATAACACATCGATGGCACCGTGTTTCTCCTTTATGTGGCTGATCTCATCAAATATCTGCATGGTGGTAAAATATTTCTCCATTGATCCAAACGGAACACCAGCATAAAACGCACTTGCGTCTAGAATTCTAGAAACCAAGTTTACTCATCTGTCGTAGACCGCGTTTTTTTAGTCGAACAAATACTGCGGGTTTTTTAAATTTCGTTACTGTTATTTTTTCACCAAATCCTGCAGACGTTACAACCTGTGCATCCATCACAATGTTACAATCATGTGAACATTGTACCTCTATTGTTTCATCTGGTACCACAATAGATTCTAATCTATATACTGGAGCTATGGGAGTTATAATCAATACATCAAGACTCTCGTGTAGTATGGGTCCTCCCAATGAGAAAGAGTGTCCTGTGGATCCACTTGGTGTGGATATTATAACACCATCCATCTTTTGTACCACTTTATCATTTTGAAATTTTATTCCAAACTCTGCTGTTTTTGTCAGGTTTTTTCTCTGCACAAGTATCTCATTTAACGCAGGTGCAAACTTTTTGCCACCACACGATGCAACCACACGAGTGCGTTTTTCAAGTATAATCTTGCCGCCCTCTATCTGCTTTATGGCATTATTTATTTTGTCAATGGTTATCTCTGAGAGTATTCCTCTATTTCCGCCCACATTTACTGCCAACATGGGAGTCTCATTTGCTATTCCCCTAAATGCCCTCAAGGTGGTACCATCCCCACCTAGAGTGATTATTAAATCTAATTTCTCTTTTCTTAAATCTTCTATCGCCTCTACTGTCTTTGTTCCAGCAACTATTGCTGGAGATATTGTATATACTGTGATTTTTTTAGCCAAAAAGATCTTTGCCACCTTTATGGATGCTTTTTCGGACTCTTTTGATCCAAACTTGCTTATGATTGCTATTTGATAAAGCTTCAACCAAATTAAAATATTTTGTATTACCTTAAAAACGGTGGCATTGTATACAATGTGCTCTTGTAAATAAATTTAGGATTACATCTTTGAAAAATAGATGTTGTTTAGTATGATGTCAACTACTCTGTATTTTTGTGCGTAAATGCCAAAATTTTTTTGATAATTATAGGCAGGGACGTGACCTCATACAGTCGAGTAATGAGAATGTTTATTATGCATATTATATGAACAAAAATTGTAACGAAGTGTATTACGAGAGATATGGATTATCAGTAATCAAACAGTGGGTTTTGCAAGAAGAGTTGAGAAATTTACAATTACAAAAATCATCGATTTGCATCCATTCGGATAAAACCAATATTTTAAATAAGCAGATTACCATACTAGTATTAGGTGGGGTTTGAATGCGGCTAGTTGAGTTTCCTAATAAAAATGAAGAGTTTAAAGGATTTCTTGAATTATCTAACGCTTGCCAAATAATAAAATATGTCAAACCTTTAACATATGTTATTACGCAAAAGCAATGCAAATTATTAAAAAACAGAGACATCGACTACAAAGTTTTAACTGACTAAAGTTTATAACATTCTCAATGAACTTAAACATAAGACATGACAACTATTAAAACTGAATTGATAATTATAATCGAAAGAAAAAGAGATCATATGGAGGACATACGGAATAGATACGAGTCGTTAGAATATATTGTACGAGAATTAAAGCAATATACTAATCAAACCTCAGATACTACATTTAATATAGGTGTGGATGTTGACAATCCTATAACATATAAAATAACCACAGATATATTTTTAGAAAAAAAGAATTTTGATAATATTGATAAAATTTTGGATGATGTGGTAAATGAACTAAAAAATAGAAATAAAGGTAGAATAGTAATTTGTTATTATGTTCCGGTAGCTAGGGTAATCTAAAAGATCAACTTTACAACCCAGACAATCATGAACGTCATTATAATGAGTCTAGGTAACATTATTCCGTAATGTAATCTCCAAATATACTTAAAATTAGATTGGAGATTGGTTTAGGAATAAAATTACTGTATGAGGTCAGCTATTAAACAATACGGAACACCTCTTCAAAGACGTTCTTACCGTATGCCTTCCATGTCAAAACACACGTTAGAAAGTTGGACATTCTTTTCATAGATTCTAATCCTCTGATCTGATCGCTTATCTTACGGTAAATCGCAACATCATGCAATGCACGCTTGGCAGCATTGTTTGTAGATGGAATGTCTTTATTCTCAATAAATGTAAATAGAGCTCTTGTTGAATTCATTAACCGTTTGATCAGATTCTTCATTTCTGGCATTTCAAAATTACGATACCAGTCCAACATGCAAGCAAATGTGTATTCAAATGCACACCTAACTCTTGCATTACAATTGGCATAGTTTTTGACATTCTCAAACAATATGCACATCTCTTCGTAGAGTTTTCGATATGCACCACCATATCTTATCGCCATGTGTTTAGCAGCACGCAGCTCGTGAACCTAGCATCATTGGTGCATTCCTCGCTCTTGTACACTGGATATCCATCAGTTACTGCAACGTTATTGATAATACTTGGATCTATATGATCGTGTGTCATTGACCAATTTGTTAGTCATGAGGTGACCTCATACCAATAAAGACTTTTTAATAGTATACACTCGAATAAATCTAGTGTCACTATTACTCAAAGACAGAGTCTATACGATGGAAGCTCCTACAGCAAAACGTGGCGTATATCCATTACACGGTTACAAACTTGGTCTGTATCGCCTTCCGATGCGCCTTGATGATCCAGCCGAGATCAAATCAATACATGATGGTCTGAAAAAAACATTCGAGATGGACATGTATGCTGATCGCATATTTGCAACATATCGCTGGATAGAAGAAAACTCTGAATCTGCAGATTATAAAAGGGCTGATCTTGCAGTTACAGTAGAGATTGTAACAGGAGAGGTAGTTGATATCATTTATCAGATATTTCCAATAGAACACTTTGGTGATTCACAATGGGTCAAAGAATATCGTAAAAAAGCAGATCATTATGCAAAGATGGTTATAGATACAATGTTGCGCAACACTCTACTTGCAGACAAAATGATGGCACATTTGGAAAAGACTGAAAAAATCTCTGCACAACAAGCACTAGAGAGACTAGAAGAGTTGACACCTCTAGCAAAAATTGTGTTAAATGCAAAACCCAAACCAAAACCAGTTCTAACTCAAGATGCTAGTAGCTCTGTTGCACCAGTAGATGAGATAATCGAAGTCCCAGATGGAGCAAAACCTGGACCAATTGATGTTGATTACAAATCCCATTTACCATCTAGTGCACCATATGCGGTAGCAAATAGTACAAACAAGATAAAGACATGGGGTCGTAAAGGAGAAGACAATGCAATCATGGGTGTATGGGGAGAATTTGTTTCCGTAGACTTTGACATTTGTATAGCCGATGGTGCATGCATCGATGCATGTCCAGTCGATGTTTACGAATGGTTTGACACTCCTGGCAATGTTGCATCTGATAAAAAACCTCTAATGTCCAAAGAACCAGACTGTATATTCTGTCTTGCATGTGAGGGCGTATGTCCTCCAAAGGCGATAAAAATATTCGAAAATACCTAAATCATAGTATTCAATGATAATGTCTCTCTAAATATAAATAACAAAATACGTCCAACGTACTCCATGGTGGCTGCACTAAATCCATTTATCGGAACTATATTCAACCTATTTTTGATATCTGCAGTGTTGATCACAATGTATACTTTGAATTTTTACTATCTCTCATTTTTGTCTTCACGCCGAACACAATGTCAGGATGTGGTTCCATTTAACGCCCATCCTGTTACTGTACAGCTTCCAATATACAACGAGAAATATGTTGCAACACGGCTCATTGATGCAGTATGCAAGATGGATTACCCAAAGGATCAGATGAGGATAATGGTATTGGATGATTCTGATGATGACACGGTGGAACTAGTTGCAAAACTTGTCAAAAAATATCAAAATATGGGATTTAACATTGAACACATACGGCGCCCCACACGTTCAGGATATAAAGCTGGAGCTTTGAAATACGCAATGAAAACCACAAAAACAGATTTTGTGGCTATATTTGATGCAGACTTTATGCCAAAACCATGGTTTCTAAAACGTGTACTACCATATTTTGCAAAATCTAGTATAGGATTTGTCCAATGTAGATGGGGACATGTAAACGAAAATTATTCTATAATAACCCAAGTGCAGGCGATGAGTTTGGACTTTCATTTTCTCATAGAACAAAAGGCAAAGAGCCATTCGCACTTGTTTATGAACTTTAATGGTACTGCAGGTGTGTGGCGTCGCATATGCATAGAAGATGCTGGCGGGTGGCATTCTGCCACACTAGTAGAAGATCTTGATCTAAGCTACCGAGCACAGATGCGAGGATGGGACTGTATCTTTCTACCAGACATTGTAGTAGATGCTGAACTACCCGTGCAGATGAACGCTGTAAAAAGACAACAGTTTAGATGGGCAAAAGGTTCCATACAGTGCGCTGTAAAACAAATAGCCGACATTGCCGTAAAAAGAAAGATCAAAGTTGATACAAAGATACAAGCATTCTTCCAGCTCACACGTCACATCGTATTCCCATTGATACTATTACAGTTTCTCACACTCCCAGTTCTTCTTGCATCTGAAGTAAACTTGTATATCATCAGCTATCTTCCAGTCATAACACTTGCCACGTACATGGTGATGGGTCCATTTGCATATGCACTGATTATTCAGAAAATGTATGGTAAATCTTGGACTATGAAAATAAAGATGCTACCATATCTTCTCATGTACAGCGCTGGACTCTCTGTAAATAACACTGTTGCTGTATTTGATGCGATCTTTGGCAAAAAAAATGAATTTTTACGTACTCCAAAGTATGGTATACTCAGAAAATCTGATAGTTGGGAGGAAAAAGCTTACAATCTGCCGTTCACAAAAACTACACTATTAGAGATATTCTTTGGCATATATGGAATATTTGGAATAATGATTGCAATCTATTCAAACAATCCAACATTTGTACCTGTGATATTGATTCCAACTTTGGGTTTTTTGTACATTGCATACATGAGTCTCTCACATTCACGTTTTAAAACAAATAAATCAAAGTCAAAAATACCTATCACTAGAGAACAAAAGATGGCAAATATTACATACAAACTTGCGCTAATGGGAATACTAGCACTCGTTGTAATAGGATCTGTAACTGCATACCTAGGATACGTATCACAGGTGTATCCACTAGATCTCTCTCGTGGCCTTTTAGATGCAATATCTACAAACTCTGATCCAAACGATATAGCAGTATACATTTTGGCAATAAAGGAGCACCTTCCTAGCGAGGGTAACCCTGTATGGATATTTCCTACAGAGACTACAAACTATTCGCGAATGCAACGGGATCTTGATGTAATGTTGGCAAGTGCACAACTACTTGCCACTACACCAATGGATAGTTCTGCATTCAATACGGGAATGCTAGACATAAAGGCACGTTCTATAGAACTCTCTGATCACATACTTGATGCTATACCGTATGAGTATGCGAGCATTTTGAATATTATTTTGTTAATGCTTTGGGTATCTATAATTATAGCAATTTTTGCAGTATTGAAACGCAAAAAAAATGTACTGACTGATTCTGAAGAACCATCTCAAATTGGCATCTAGGTTATCTCTAGTGCAGTTTTTGTATCTTCGACTGCGCGTACTCCGTATACATCTTTGACTTGTTTTATTCGAATCGCTTTTTTTAACACATCTGTACCAAGCATATCTATCATCATCGATAGTGCATCTGAAAATCGTAGCTCCCATTTATCAGCACATTCTAAAATGCGTGACACTCCCCATTTTGTGACATTTACACCATCTAGTGTGTCATCGTCAACTAGTGAAAGAATTTTCGAGGTCTCTTTTATCATTGATTTCAAGTCGTCTAAATCACCATACTTTGATTCAGAGTTCATGCGTATCTTTACTTGATATTCAAGTAACATTGTAGAGATTTGGCCTTTTTCTTTTACATTGATCTCTTTTTTGTCATATAGTTTTCCTTCTAGAGAATCTAGACGCGATTGGATCTCTAATAGCTCTGCTGGAACTCCCATGAGAACCTCTGTCTTTGAGGATACTGCACTCATATGTTCTGTCAATTCATCAGTTTTTTGTGCATCTGATATACTACGAGTCTGTTCACGAAGTCCTGCAATCTCACGTGATATTACAGATATTTTCTCAGAGATCTCATCGTGCTCTGTATCTTTGTCTTTTATCTGTACATGATCATGTAGGCGTTTTGCAACATCTTGGAGCATCTTTGTATTAGAATCAAGTTTTGATTCTATATTGATTGGAGATATATCGTTTACAGAATTTGAAAGTTTGCTCAAAGTTTGTGCTATATTTTTTATAATTCCAAGAGATTCACTCATATCTTTTTTTATTTGATCAAAGTTTACTTTATTTTCAACGGCAGATATTCTTTTTGCCATGTCATTTACTAGAGTGTTTGACGATTTGACAGAGTTTGCATCTTGATTTACATGTTGTAGTTTTGTGCGAATCATTTGAGATTCTTCTTCAAGTAATGAAATCTGTTTGGAATGTTTGTCGATGTATTGCATTGTGCTAGATAGTGTAGATATCATCGTTTTCATAGAGATCAATATCTTGTGACTATCCATAAAGATCTTTGATATGGCCTTTACCTCTTTTGAGACAATTTTTGTAGATTCTGAGACTGTGGCCAATCTTTTGTCTATATTTGTACTAGGTGCCGCCTTGGTTTGCTTTACTAGAGGTTTTTTTGGTTTTTTTACTGTTTTGATCGATCGCTTTACTAGAGGTTTTTTTGTCTTTTTGGGATTTGATCGTTTACTTTTCAATACTATATACAAAAAGTAATGATTTAAAAAAATTTAGTTGTGGTGTCCTTAGCCGTTTACCACTGTTGGACCATGTAATAATTCATGGAACGTCTTTTCTGCAAACCCGTTATGGGTGGCTCCAAAGCTCCTCGTACAGTATTCACACCGTAACATACCGTAAAGTACGGTACTAGAGTATATAAGCGTGCTGTTGTTTGAGGATCTCGGAAAATTTGGCAATAATTTCAACGCATATATCAAAAATACAAATCTAGATTTTTGAGAATGGTTCCAGGTAAGAACGTCTTGGGTGTTTTGTATTGTTTAATTGCTGACTTTTACAAAAATTGCATTCCTATTGTTTAATAGATATACTGATATCCATAATACAATATAAAATGAAAATACCTCATACATTCGATAATGTTTTAGAAACAATACGAAACGAATCAATAAACACTAGAGATCTAGGCAATCGATTTGAAAAAATTACCAAAGATTTTTTAAAAACCGACAAACTGTATGCTAATCGATTTACTAAGGTATGGCTTTGGAAGCAATGGCCTGAAAATGATGGTGCAGATACTGGAATAGACCTAGTAGCAGAACAAACAGATGACGAATTATGTGCAATACAATGCAAATGTTATGCAGATGATGGAACTCTAGATATGAAAACTGTGGCAACATTTCTTGCAAAAGCATCTTCACTTAAAATAAAACATAAAATTCTCGTATATACTGGAGATTCACTTACAAACCATGCCAAAAAAATATTGACAGACAGTAAAACTACCATTATAACACCAGAGCATTTTAGACAGAGCAGTATTGATTGGAGTACTTGGCCAAAAATAACTAGAACAAAAAGTCCCAAAAAACTCAGACCACACCAACAATCTGCATTAAGTGATGTGTTGACTGGACTAAAATCACATGATCGTGGAAAAATGATCATGGCATGCGGTACAGGAAAGACGTTGACTGCATTACACATTGCAGAAAAATATGCAGGATGCGGTTCAATTGTATTATATCTAGTTCCTTCCATATCGCTAATTTTACAAAGTATGAGAGAATGGTCTGAAAACGCAAATATTCCGCACAGGTATATTGCAGTATGCTCTGATAAAAGCACAGGTGAAGATGGGACTATAACTGAACTAGAATCACCTGTTTCAACAGACTCTGAAACTCTAAAACCATTCATTAAAAATAGTTCAAATGATGCAATGGCGGTAATATTTTCAACATATCACTCAATAGAGGTGGTAGAATCAACCATGAATGGAAAAAAGCTTGATCTTGTATTTTGTGATGAGGCTCATCGTACTACTGGTACTGATGGAAAGTCATACTATACGAGAGTTCATGATGACAAAAACTTGCATGCAAAAAAACGTCTCTACATGACTGCAACCCCTAGAGTATATAGTGATGCGATAAAATCACTTGGAAAAAGAAAAGACAAGGTGATCTATTCAATGGATGATAAAGAAAAATATGGTCCAGAATTTCACAAACTAAACTTTTTTGATGCAGTCCACAAGCACAAAATATTGGCAGATTTCAAAGTAAAAATTGCCATAGTTGACGCAGACAAAGTAGACAAGGGTTTTCAGCAGTCTGTTGCAGGTAAAGACAAAGCCATGCCTTTGGATGAGAGGACATTACTGGCTGCAGTATGGCATGGATTACGGTTCCCTCATGATGATGAATCTGACCCAAAACTCTTGCAACGGGTCATCGCGTTTTGTAACAGAATAGATCGATCCGAGATGTTTGCTGGAGTTATGAAGGATCCTAGTAATAATGATCGTAGCTTTGAAGGAGTTGTAAATGAGATAAACAAGTTGAAAAAGATCAAAGACACTGTAGAAGTTAGGCATATCGACGGCAAGGATAATGCACTGCACAGGCGCAAGGAAATGAGATGGCTTGATGAGAGCAATCTAGATCCTGGCACATGTAGAATAGTCTCAAATGCCAAATGTCTCTCCGAAGGTGTAGATGTTCCTTCGTTGGATGGTGTGATATTTCTCAACCCACGCAAGTCTGTAGTTGATGTAGTTCAATCTGTGGGTCGTGTCATGAGAGATGCACCAGGAAAAGATTTTGGATATGTCATACTCCCAGTAGCAATACCTGCTGGAATAAAATACAACGAGGCAATGAACGATAATAAAACATTCAAAGTGGTATGGGAGGTTCTCAATGCACTACGCTCACACGATGAAGAATTTGCAAGAGAGATAAATAAACTGATACTCGATAAAAGATCAGAGAATACAGGCAGCGTTACTCCTAGAATCAGTGTATCTGTAATTGGAGATGATGATTCTAACAAAGAACCAATATCGATTTTGTTTGATAAAATAAAATCAAAAATCATTGAAAAAATAGGCGATATCAATTATTATGATAAATATGGTCAGGAAATTGGCAAAGCTGCTAGTACAATTGAATCCCGCTTGAAAAACAAAATAGAACACAATGCAACGGCAAAACAAGAAATTCAATCATTGCACACAGGTCTAAAAATGATGATAAATGATGCGGTAACCATGAATGAAACCATACAGGTTACTGCACAGCACATGGTACTATCTAGAGTGTTTGATTCATTATTCCAAGGGGAATTTACTTCACATAACCCAATATCTATTGCATTTGATCATGTCATAAAAAAAATAAAATTCAAAGAAGAGCTTGAAGAATTAGCAGATTTTTACAAAGATGTAGATGAAGAATTAAAAAACATCAAAAGTCGAGGAGCTCGTCAGGAATTTATCAAAAAAATCTATGGTAATTTCTTTGAAAGTGCAGATAAAAAAGGTAGTAAAAAACATGGCATAGTGTATACACCGGTTGAAATAATTGATTTCATCATAAACAGTGTACAATATATTCTAAAAAAAGAACTCTGTACCGAGTTCAACGACCGTTCAGTAAAAGTAATGGATCCGTTTACAGGTACTGGAACTTTTTTGACACGGCTACTAGAATCTGGTTTTATACATGAAAATATGTATGAAAAATACAAACACGATATAATCGCCAATGAAATGATCTTGCTTGCATATTATATCGCTACAGTAAACATTGAAACAACGTATCAAAGTCTACGTAAAGGCCACAAATATGTTCCATTTGATGGTATCAGTTATACTGACACCTTGAAATTAAACGCAAGATATCGTGAAGATGAAAGACACAGAACAGAATCTGCAACATTAGACGATCTTTTTAAATCTGCACAAGGCCGCATCAAGCTTCAAAAATCTACCCACGTTCATGTAATAATTGGAAACCCACCTTATTCCTCAGGTCAGAGTAATTATAATGAAGACAATCCGAATCTAAAATATGATATATTGGATGAACGTATTAACAGTACATATGCAGAAAAAACCACAGTTCATGCAAAAAATGCACTCTATGATTCATACGTACGATCTATCAGATGGGCTAGTGATAGAATAGGTAATTCTGGAATCATAGCTCTAGTTACTAATGCCAGCTTTTTAAAATCAGAAACTGCTCAAGGCATACGTGCTAGCTTGGAAAAAGAATTTGATTATATCTGGTGTTATGATTTAAGAGGTAATCAAAGAACACAAGGTGAGATATCAAAAAAAGAGGGCGGTAAAATATTTGGAAGTGGTTCACGTGCCCCTGTAGCAATAATCCTATTGGTAAAAACAACAAAAAATAGAGAATGTGTCATAAAATATAGTGATATTGGAGATTATATTACAAGAAAAGAAAAATTAAAAATTATAAAAAACACGAAATCTATACAAAACATCAAAAATTGGCAAATAATAAAACCTGACAAACATAATGATTGGATAAACCAACGTGATCATAAATTTTCAAAGTATTTGCCAATGGGAAGTCCTGAAGCAAAATCTGGTGTGGGTAATGCAATTTTCAAATTATATTCATCTGGCATTAAAACAAATCGTGATGTATGGATTTATAATTCTTCAGTGTTTGAACTATCAAAAAATATGAATGGTCATATTGAATATTGTAATAATCAAAATCTAAACAATCCAATACTTGATCCAACAAAAGCTAAATGGACAGGAGAATTATCCAATAGATTAAAAAAAGATAAACCCCCTTTCAATAAAAACAAAATACGCCATACACTATATAGGCCATTTTTCAAGCAAAATTTATACTATGATCGAATTTATATAAACAGTATTCATAGAATACCTGACTTTTTTCCAGAAAATTATTCTAAAAATCTTGTCATTTTAATACCATACAAATACATTGGCATGTCGTCAGTATTTATTACTGATATAACTCCTGATCTTGAAGTCGTACATCATGGACAATGTTTCCCACTATATGTATATGAAAATAAAAATGATAAAAAAACAAACGTCACAGATTTTATATTATATGAATATAGAGAATATTATTCTGATGAAAAAATATCCAAAAAAGACATATTTTATTACGTTTATGGAATGCTTCATCATTCAGGTTATAAACAAAAATTCATAAATAATCTTTTAAGAGAATTTCCACACATTCCATTGGCACCAAATTTTTGGAAATTCAGTAATATTGGTAAAAAATTAACCGATCTGCATCTTAATTTTGATACTGGAAATAAATACAATCTAGGTGAACCAAAAAACAAACTCGAAAACTTTCATAAATTATCCTTTGGTAAAATAAAAGATGGAGATAAAAAAAGAAAAGATAAAACTAAATTATTCATGGATG